>JABHWT010000441.1 GCA_018657645.1 Halieaceae bacterium
CCGCCGGCAAGCCGTGATGTTGCAAGTTGGCGCCTGGCACTAAAAAAATGGACGGCAAGCCGCTACCCGCTGCTATTTCATTTGCGGCGCATAAGGCGACGGCTGCATAGCATCATCTCCAGAGTAATGCGTCCACGGCCTCCAGTAGGCGAATGAAGGAACTTATCCGGCTAATCGCGCAGAATTTGCGACTTGATGGCCGGAGTCCTATTATTTAGCAGCATAGAAGTCGCAGTTGGTTGGGCGGCTACTGATCGGTGCTCGTAAACAGCCACACCCTGCGGAGAGAATGTTGCTGCCAAAGTTAAAGTCATTGTTTAAAGCACGAGCCATTACAGATCATACACGTAGCTCGGATATTGTATGGCTTGATCTGGGTGATCTGGGTGATTTGGTAAACCCCAATGGTCCTCTCGAGCAGTGGCAAGATCACGGTCTTGGTTTACTGCGCACTATCTTGCGGGATAATGGTGTTCACACGGATGTCCTTTCAACGCGTGCGGTTACCTCTTGGGAGCAGCTTCGCAGGCAGTTGGCTGGATATAAAACAATGATAATGAACGTGCGCAGCTACACATTCCCGACTGCTTGCAGAGCGGCCAGCCTTTTTAAAGAAGTGAATCCGCAAGGGCTTGTCCTGACAGGTGGCATGCATGCAACTGTAGCGCTTGCTGAGATGGTCCAGATCTCCGAATTTGACAAGATTTGCCAGGGCCCGGGAGAAAACGCTATCGTTGACCTTGTGACCAAACCCGATAGCTTTACACGTGTCTTCAGGGCAACGGGTTCGCGCTCTATGGCGCAGTGGCCAATGATTGATCGCACCCTTTGGCCGAAACCAGCGAGCCGTAGGCTGGCCAAACGCTTCAAGTGGCCCCTGGAACCGGAGTGTGGTTGGGGGCCGCCCGGTGTGGTTACGATAATGACCAGTCGGGTTTGTCCCTGGCAGTGCGTGTTTTGCAACGAAAACTCGTATATACCCAATATGGGTCGTCGGCCCGTTGACATGATCATCGACGAGTTAAATTATCTCGATCGCAAATACGGCCCAGTGGGCTCTATAGTCATTCATGATTCGATGTTTTTTCAAAACCCAAGCTGGTTGGAAGAGTGGATAGAAAAGTACCCACGTAAGGCGAACAAAGTGTGGCCGTATTGGGCTGCAGGTCGTGCTGATACGGTGCGCCAATGGCCTCACCTCTTCGAAGCATTAATCAAGGAGACCAAGTGGGATACAGTTTCCATTGGTTTTGAGTCGGGCAGCGATCGTGTTCTTCGTATTTTGAATAAGGAGTGTACGGAAGAAGACAATTACTTTGCCATTGATCTGTTGCACAGGATCGCTGATGAGATGGAAGAGGTGGGTCGCAAACCACCTGTTTTCTGGTCTAATATCATGCTTGGTATCCCTGGCGAAACTCACGAGGACGCGTTCAAAACGATGCGTATGTTGCGTTACATGCGCTATGTAATCCCTTCAATTGCTTTTTATGCACCCTACCCTGGCTCGGCCTTGGGCAATCAACTTATTGCCGAGGGTAAGAGTAGAATGACCAAAGAGAACTATCATCGTTATCCCGATGATGAAAAGATAGTGGGAGTCGATTACCAGTTTTACCGCGATTTATTATCCGGCATTTACGATGAAGAGATCAACCGAGACATGGCCCAATCATTATGAGCAGCTTCAGCAATCCGCAGTATATGTACCTGTTTGACTTGAAGAGTGGAAAAAAGAAATTGGCCTACGGTCAATCCCCCGAGGATGCGCTGGAGATTTTGAGCTTTCGTCTTACAGCGGATGAGATGGCAGATATTATTCCCGGGAAGCATATGAAAATTTCACAAAGGAAGATACAACAGTACGTTCATCTGCTCGGTTAGACGGCAGTTAAGCGAGCGCACATGTGAAGGTCTCCTTTCCCATGGCTGGGCTTGCTCTATAATGGCATTAACTTTTACGAATAAAGGAAGTGCATATATGCAACTGGACCAATTGCAGACCGCGCTTGATATTTCGCCCTTTCATCGCTGGTTGGGGCTTCAAGCGAAACAGATTCATGAAGACGGTATTGAACTGTGTGTCCCGTGGCGGGAAGAAATGGTTTCAAATCCTGCAATTCAGTCCACACACGGCGGAATCCTGGCATCCATTATTGATCTGTCTGGTCTGTTTGCCATTATTGCCTGTGGCGGCTCAGTAATAACAACGGCAGATCTACACGTGGATTATCACAAGGCTGCAACACCCGGTGACTTGTTTGTTGAGAGCAAAATAACGAAAATTGGTCGCAGGTCCTCAACGGCTAATACACGTTTATTCAATGGTGATCGGAAATTGTTGGCCAGTGGCCGCGGTTTGTATCTGGCTTGAGCAGAAAGGGGTCGTGACTCGATGACAGAAGCCAGGCACATCCCCAAAATTATCCACCAGACATGGAAAGACGATCACCTCCCGCCAGACTACGCGCGCAACCAGGCAGGGCTGCAGGCATTGCATCCCGACTGGCAATACCGACTGTGGAGCGACAACGACAATCGTCAGTTTATTGCGGATCAATACAGCTGGTTTTTGGCAACCTATGATAGCTATGCCCATACAATAGAGCGGGTTGACGCTGTTCGCTATTTTATCTTACTCAGCTATGGAGGCGTGTATTTGGATCTGGACATGGAGTGTTTGAGGCCCTTCGACGCGTTGTTCGATCGCCTGGGGACTCCCTATTTTGGAATGCTGGCTCTACCCACATTAGAGCACAGCATTATCGGCAATGCCTTCATGGCCGCGCCTCCAGGGCATCCGTTTTTTCGGTACCTTACTCGCCGGCTGTCGAGTATCCGCGGCCAGGACGTTACCCATCGAGATGTGTTTAATAATACCGGGCCGGACATGTTGGCACGGGAATTAGCGGCTTTCAGCCAGCTGTGTGACTATGAAGTGATTGGCCTGGACAAGGTTTGCGATCGCGGTGTTCTGAGCCAACATCCCTTGTTCAAGCATCAGGATCTGGACGCCATTCGCTGGGACAAAAAGCTCTATTTAATACACCACCACAGTAATGGCTGGAACGTACAACATCCAGCTCCGTCACCTGTTCCACCGGGTTACACGCTGTTACTACGGCAGGATATCATCGAACACGACATCGATTACGTGGAGTATGTATCGGGAGATTACAACAAGATTGCATTTGCCTGTAATGAAAACCCGGATGCAATCGGATTCAATTACAATGGATTCATAAAGGGAGCCGGCGGTAGTATCGAATCGATTGCCGCTGAATCTAATTGGGCGAAGGAGAGCATCGAGCCCTGGGTGTGTGTTAAAGAGTCATGGTTAGCGCGGCAGCGATGACAGCGTTGTCAGTGCCGACTGATCCAATACACCCGTTTTGTACAAGTGGGTTAGGATGATTCCCGGCGCTATCTTCCCCCGAGTATGGTTCAGTACTTGCTGGCGTCGGGGTGCCAGCCCCTCAGTGATTAGTCCCAAAGCCGGACAGGGCACACCTTCCTTTTTGCTGAGCAAGCTGAACACCGATTGATCGTGTCGATGCGCTACGAACTCGGCATAGTTGTCCTGTTCGAAGTGATTGGGGCCGTCCAGTAATATTCTAGGGTCGCAGGCGCAGTCAAGATAACGTTGGGCGAAATCCCTCGCCCAGCTTGTATTGCGCAGTAGAAAGGCACTGGCTAACCGCTGCGGCGAAAAAGCAAAGCGCTCACTGTCAGCCTCCATTAGCACGAAGGCATCACGTCGCGTGTATTGTGCCTCGGAAGCGTGTTCTCCCAAAATGTGGAGGTCCGATTCGATTGTATCCATAGCGGTCAGAAACGGCGCGATGGGATTGACAAATTGCATCCCGCTATCGGCGTAAATTAGCAGGTCGCCCTCGTTCATATTGGCCAGTGTATGGACGATAAAATAGGGCTTCCAGAGCCAGTTTCCCGCTCCAAGTGGGGCGTCCAGTATCCGGCGGTGAGAACGATAAAAATCAGCCGGAATGTCCGATGGGCAGTAACTGCGAACTTCGTCGCAACCGAACAATTTTCCAGTAAAAGAGCAAATTGCCTGATAGGGTGCAAAGGCTGCATCCGCATAGTTAAGTAGCACTGTGTTCAATTGCGATTCACCGCCTCCCTGAGCCGCCCCCCGCAGGTGCAACTACGATCACATCCATGCGCCAGTTTGACAGCAAGCCGCTGCTGGGGCGGAGTGCTGCCCAGGTTCAGGAGTTGCTTGAACTGAGCGCTGTAGCCAGAATTCTTCCACGCCAGATGTTGTTGGTAAGCGTCATTGTCCGTGTCGAGCTGCCTGAGATAGCGCGCCAATAATGCGGGTGAATCAAACTCCGAAGCGATGATAACTGCGGCCGGGTCCGGCATGAATTCGCGTATGTTGCTGGCCCCTAAATAGACGGGGACCGTGCCGCTGTTCAGGGCATGGAATACGCGCTCGGTGACATAGTCGATAGTTTGTGAGTTTTCAAAAGCCAGGTAGAATTTATACTGCTTCATGACATCCAAAATACTGCTCCACGCACCTTCACTCCACCCTCCTTCTACGAAGGTATCGATGCGACGGTTGTTGAGGCAACTACCAAGGCTGTCGACGGCGATATGATGCATCAGCTCAGCGATATACTGATCACGGTAAGCTACCGGGTTTGAGGCAATATAGGCCGCCAGTGCGCCTTCGGATGCGCCACTTCGGGATGGAGGCTGCTCCAGGAAATCGCCATATTGATTCCAGTTGGGATAGATACAAGGGACATCCGAGTCCAGCCGATAGGTCATCAGAACATCGAAGTAGGCCCGCACCAGTGGATTTTTCAGGTAGGGATAGTTGACGTCGCTCTCCATACTCATCAGAACCCAGGGTTGCGTCTTCTCACTGCGATTAGGCATCTCTTGAATACTGGGTCCATGAAACCAGACAGCATCCACATCGGGTAAACGGTCGCGATCCGTGGTAAAGGACATCCGAATGTCCCCTCCCCGTCGGTTGGGGACAACAAACGGCTTCAGAAAGTCTGGGCCAAAAAAATGGTCTGTCCAGGCCAGAACTTCCAGCTCGGTCTTGTGCAGATTAGCGGGAATGTCTAACATTCTGGAGTCCCATGGCACGGGCCAGATCCGTGCAAACATTCTCTGCGCTGTACTGCTCTTTGAGAGCACTTGCCCTTGTACTTGCCCACCTACGATCTGATTGGTTTGACTGGAAAACAGCGCGCATTAATTCGGTGGCATGGCTGCGACGGGGCGCGGCCCAGGACGCATCGTCAGCGTGCAGAAAAAAGCCATCCGCGGGGTACGCACTGGTGCATCGCAAATCGAAATCCACCAGAAGCGGGTAGTCCCTGCCCAGAAAATCGAGTTGCCCCCCCCAGCCTGTGATTACCACGGGATTTGCTGCAAGTGCTGCTTCAAAAGCGCCAAGTCCCCAGCCCTCACTGTGACTCAGGCTGATAAAGCAATCGCCCCGCTGGTGTAGTTGATCTATTTGGCCTGGGCATATTCGACCTGAAATCAAATGCACCTTGGCTGGCTGGGGGTAGTCTGAGAGAATTTTCGCCAGCGCCCAGGCTGTGGAAAGGCGGATGCTCTCACTACTATTGCGCTGCACTGGAGTGGCCTGCCCCAGCGCCACCTGATCGAATACCTCAGTTTTGACGACCAGAGCGACGGGGTCGTCGTGAGTGAAACCGTCGAGAAAAGCGCGAATGGTCGTCTCCATGTTTTTGCGCGTTGTCCAGGCACCAATGGTGTAAAAGACAAAATCTTCCTCCGTTATTTGCCCCAGATTCAGGGACGTGTCACTGGGCACCATCTCTCGAGCAATGTGCGGGACTACTTGCACTGGTGCCGTAATGCCATTGTTTTCAAAAACGGATTTATTAAAGTTGGAGGGAACAAAGATTCTTTCATAGCCGTTAAGCACGTTGAGCCATTGTGATGGGAGTCGGTCCGTTTCCCAGGCCACCCGGCAATAGGGCCTCAAATCGGGTTCCGCCTGCAGCCAGTGGTCGTTCCACCGGTATGGCGGTACTTCCAACAGGAAAGCGCTGGCGTCGATTTTCCTGTTGTAAAGCGCCTCTAGTTTACTGCGAATAGGGTGGGGGATATCATTGGTAGCGATGCTGCGCGGCAATAAATCGGCACTATCGTCGCGCACGGGGAGCCAGGAAACGGGAACTCCAATGGCCTCCAGACCTGCAGCATATTGACAGCTTCCATCCCCGTAGCCGCAGCCTGGAATCAGGGATATCAGTTTGAGTCCATTGGTAGGCGTCATATGTGCATGCCCATGAAATCTGCCATTTGCCGGCACACGGTGTCTGCTGTAAAGCGCTCGAGGATTTCATTGCGCCGAGCATGTGCAATTAATCGGGCGGCCTCTGGATCTGCGGCCACTCGGGCCATTAACTCTCCCGCGTGAGAGGTGCTTGCCTCTGACCATTTCTGCTGTTGTTGATCCTTGAACATGCGTTCGTTCGGGGAGTTTCCCAACACCACTTGCTGGGAATCCACCAGTAGCGGGTAGTCCTCGTGCAGGTAGTCAATGTGTCCACCAAACCCCGGC
>JABHWT010000110.1 GCA_018657645.1 Halieaceae bacterium
ATCGGTCATGGTGTAGCAAGCCTGGTCAACTGATTTTTAGATAGCGCAAACAATTGGGATAGCGGAATATTGGACGGACAAACGTACGAGCAGCATCCGCATAGCATACAATCCTGCAGGTGTGCCTCTTCGGCCATCTCCTCATACCGCTCCACCCTGGCCATAGCGCCGAGTAATTGGGGATTGAGAAACACAGGACATGCCTCCAGACATTTTCCACAGCGAATGCACGGCAGAATGTCCTGCCGCTTACATTCCTCCTGGGACAGGACAAGTATCCCTCCGGTCCCTTTCAGCACAGGTACATCCATACTGGCCTGAGCGATTCCCATCATTGGCCCACCATAGACTATTTCACGCGCCTCGTCGGTCAGGCCACCGCAGTGCGCGATAACATCTCGCAATTTGGTACCAAAGGGGATGATCCAGTTACCAGGCTCGGCAATACCTCGCCCGGTCACTGTGATGATTCGCTCAATCAGAGGCTGCCCCGTTTCAAAAACCATGGCTATATTGGCGGAGGTCGCCACATTCTGAACCAGGGCACCAACTGCGCTCGGCAAAGCACCGGAGGGCACTTCGCGGCCAGTAACCGCCTTAATCAACATCTTCTCAGCACCCTGCGGGTACTTTACTTCCAGTGCCTGGACAGTCACATCGAGGTCGTCGGGGGCCGTTTGGCGCATGATGTCGATGGCATCGGGCTTATTCGCCTCAATGCCAATGACCGCCCGCTTGATACCCAGCGCCTTCAGGGCAATACGAATCCCCATATGAACTTTCTCGGGCCGCTCCAGCATGGTTCGGTGATCCGAGGTGAGGTAGGGCTCGCATTCGCAGCCATTGATGAGTAATACATCAATGGGCTGGTCTTTTGGTGGATTTAATTTAACGTGGGAAGGGAACGCGGCGCCGCCAAGACCCACAATGCCGGCACGACTAATTTGGGCTGAGAGATCTTCATCAGCGACATCACTCCATTGTGGAATAATACGGGGTCTGGGCATCTGGGTTGAATTCGGATCAACTGCAATCCGAATCGAAGGCACCATACCGCCGTTCGGGTGCGGCCAGAATTCAGTGGAGGTGACTGTTCCAGAGGCGCTGGCGTGAACGGCCGAGGAAACATAGCCTCCTGCCTGGGCAATCACATCTCCCCGCTCCACTATGTCACCTTGCTGCACCAGCGACTTGGCCGGCGCACCTATATGCTGCGACAAGGGAAGCACAACCTCGCTGGGAAACGGAAAGCGCCGCGATCGAATGCCCGCTGTAATATCCTTATTCTCAGGAGGATGCACCCCATTTCTAAAACTGAGCAAGTTCTTCATAGTCGACATATCCGGGTCATTACTCAGTTAAAAGCCTCGGCCCGCTTCATCAACTTGTCGAGTCCTTTCTCCTTCGGGTTCAGCGGATCTCCAGGGTGAATGCACTCTGCCGGGCAGGCTTCCGCCCCCATGACCAGTTGCTTGAAGGTCCCCGCTTTCGGATCGTTTATATAGGCCTGCCCCTCTTCGTTGTAGACAAATAACTTCTCGTTGATTTTGAGACAGTCATCACAGGAGGTGCAGCGAATGGTGTCTATATAGGGTTCACTGCCCAGTTCATCGTCATCTTCGACTGCTGCTGCACTAGCGACCGGTGCAGCGGTTTCAGTGACCGCCTCTGCAGCGGAAGATGGCACTTCGGCGGCAGGTACCACAGCGCCCCCAAAGTCCATACCTTGCGGAGCAGTAAACGCAGGCCCATCCCAATTCTGAGCTTTTTCGAGCAATTGCGCCACGGTATCGTTCGAACTCCCGCTTAACAAGCCCTCCGCTAACCGCCTTGCGATCAATTGCGGGTACTGGGTAGTGAGCTGTGCAATCTTTCTCTCGTATTCCGCCTTAATCGCCTCAAGCCTCGCCTCCAGGTCCTCGGTGAGGCCCTCGGCCACCGCATCTCGCATAGTGTCGGAGACATCAACCCCAGCCATCTCCTTCAGCTGAGCCCAATGCGCCAGCCGTTCTTCGGCAAGGTCAGCGATTTCGTCCGAGACCGCCATTTTACCGAGGCGCTTATTGTTATCTACGGTGTGAATATAAGGCACGACATCCTCGCGCTCGTCCTTCTCCAACTCCAGGTACTCATGAAACAGTATTAATTCATCGTCCTGGGAGGGCTTCCTAAACTGCTTGCGAAAGCGCGCTTCACCCATAGCCCAGTCCGCAATCGTAAACGGCAGGTTCATAATTTTCTCATCGCCGTCATCATCGACATAGCGCAAATCATAGTGGGTCCAGGTCTCGGTCAGCGCAGGGTTACCCTCCAGGTCGAGACACTCTGAAAAAGTGGTCCCCAGGTCCGGGTCAAAAACGACATTGGGTACCGCTCGGCTCTCAAGCGCGAGTCTGGCAGCGTCTGGCGCCGCATCATCGGCAATCCCCCACTCTGGTGGACACGGTGTATTGAGGATAAAAATCGATGGCCGCCTGACTTGTAAGCCCCTGAGTGCATTCTTGATCAAATGGGCTGGCGTCGCCTGGGAAGACTGCATTACAAAAACACCGCGATGCGCCATAGAAATCAGGGCTAGCTCCTTGCGAGCTTCTTCCTTTCCACGTTGGTCTTGTCCGTACTCGGCCATATCGGAAACCTGGCCCGTAAAGCCTGAGGTACAGGCCTGGCCGCCGGTATTGGAATATACCTGAGTATCGACAACCATCACCCTGATCGGTTTATCCGAAGCCAGAACCCGGGACAGATTCTGGAAGCCGATATCCATCATCGCACCATCGCCACCCACAGCAAACAGCGGCGGGCAGAGGGCAAACTCCTGGTCTGTGAACTGATGCCATTCAAAATTAGACAGCATGGCCTCATCGGTCTCTGCATCGTAGGAATCAGACAGCAGTTTCTGAGCCCTCCGTACGCTAATGAAGCCGTCTGCCATCTTTCGCATATGGCCTTCAAAAATCCCCACTGCTACCGACGGTGCATCCTGGAACAAATGATTTACCCACGGAAATGGGTAGGGGTTGTAAGGGTAAGTCGCTCCCCATACTGAAGTACAACCAGTAGCGTTTGTAAATCCCAGTTTTGCCCGTCCGCGACCACTTGGACCCTCTTCGTAGCGCCACTTGAGATCGTTCAGAGCCTCGATAGTTTCATGGATGAGTTGCACTCGTTCGCCATTGACAGGGTCAACGGGTACCGAGATGGCGTTGCTACCCCCAGAGACCACTGACAGGTCCGTCTCTGAAACAAGCAAGTTGCGGGCCTGTTCATCCAGCTCGACAACCAATCGCGACAGTTCTTTTACATGCTGCTCTATGCGCGGCGCCATAAATGCATTGACTGCCGACAAAACCAGGTGAATTGTCGTCTTCTCGCCGCAGCCCATGCAGGCTCCGTCGCCACCGAGCATGGACATATAATTGCTTTGCTTGAGCAACAGCGACGACAAGACACCAATTCCTTCGTCGAGGTCAGAGATCTTCACGTATCGATCGTTAGTCTCCGGCAGTTTATTCCACAGCTTCCAGTTCGCCTCCAGAGTTTCCTGAATTTCGTCCGTCTGGCGTACGCTCAGCAATGCGCCATCTGCACATACTGCCACACAGATATCACAACCTTTACAGGTTTCGGGATTTATCGTAATCGAAAGTAACCCGCCGGTCCCCTTCTCCTTGCTCTCCGGCAAATCGAAAAATGGCCCCGTCTTAGCCAGTGGAAAATCGACCAGGGCTGCATATACCAGGTTGTACTGGGCATCAATTTCAGCCCGCCTTTCTACATTCCAGCTGGATTTATTCGCAATTGCCTCGTAGGCCTGCGCGAGCACCACACCGAACGTTTTGAAAGTGCCGCTGCTGATAATTTTGCGCGATTCCTTGCCAAGTTGTTTGATAATCTGGGTAAACCGGGCCATGGGGTTTTGCACGGTAGAAACCGACTCTACAGCAGTTTGAAGAATCTCCTCCACCGTGTTGACCACACCGGGGATTGCCGAATCTGGACACTGAACCCAGCATTTACTACATCCGGTGCATTTCTCGGCAACAAATTCCGGCACGTTAAATCGCACGGCGGACATATCCCGCATGCTAGCCGACGCGGCCGGCATAGCACTGATCGCTGTAAATGGATCGGCAATGATATCGTTCCCGGTCTTGTATTGAACACAGACCTGATTCCAGAAGTCGCCCTGGTTGCCAACGCCTCCCTGGGCATTGGCTCCCTCCATGGCATGGGGTATCAGAGGTAGCGACTCCTCGTGCCCCTCGTTGTCCAGATCGGTGCTATCCAGTTCCTGTACTTCATCGAATCCGCGGGTAATAACCCGGATATTGTCATCGACCACCGCCTCACCCAAATGGCCAAACTTCTTGGACAATTGTTTTTGTATGCCCTCAAATAATCGCTCCCTAGACAGACCATAAGTTTCCATTAGAGGTGCCGCATTAAAAAAGGCCCCCAGAAACGCCACGCCCTGCATTCTGAATCGGAGCTCCGGATTTGAGGCCTCTGACAGCGCAATATTAAAACCATCAACGGAAAAGACCTTGATCCTCTTGTGCCGAATTGTGAGTTGGGCCTTCTGTGGAAAACTGTTCCACAACTCGACTCCCGACAGCTCGCTCTGAATAATGAACACACCTTCATCACGCAGTCCCGCAAGGGGGTTGGAGTGCAAAAAGACATTTGGGTCCGGGGAGAGCACCACATTGACATGCTTGAGCTCACAATTTAGACGCAGCGGATGCTTGGACAACATGGCATAGAAAGTAGTGGGTTGGCCTTTCTTTTCCGACCCATATTTCGGGTTTGCCTTGATATTCAGGTCGAGCAACTCGGCAGCGGTCATTGCAAGGTTTTTACCCATCGTGATGGCACCCCAGCCACCCACAGAGTGTATGCGAAGTTCCAGTGCATCATCGGGAAGCAGATTCAGATCACCGCTGGAGGCTAGCGCCAGATCGGCCACCTGCGGATAGTCCTGAAGGATCTGCTCCTGCCAGATCTGCATTTTGGGCAGGGGTGTATCTTTTTGAATGAACTCAATACCCAGGTAGAATTGGCGTTGTTTGCGCCCAGCTTCGAGCATGTTATCAACAGCGGCGATAATATCCCCCGGCTGGAGGTCCCTGCTTCCCATACCAAAACAACCCGAGTAAAAGTCTGGAATCTGGTCTCCACTAAGTGACGCCAGTCCCGCATAGGGGATTACGGCAGCCCCTTTACCCGCCCGGCCATTTTCGGCGGCCTGGGCCATGGCCGAACGAATTTCCCGCACCAGGGGTAATTCCACAGCCAGAGGTTGATCTGTTCGCTCCAGAACAACCGCAGCTTTTTTACCCGCCAGCATGCTCGACACCAGGTCGGCCGGAAATGGGCGAAACATAACCAGATCCAGCACGCCGATTTTAAGCCCTCGCGATTCGCGCAGGTAGTCAGCGACAACCTCGGCATTACAAATCACCGACCCCTGACCCACTATCACATAGTCTGCATCTTCGAGGCGGTAACCCATGACACGCCGATAATTGCGGCCTGATAATGCCTCGTACTCGGCAAACGCCTGGTCGGTCAATTCGGCTATATGGTCGAAATAAAAGGGGCGTTGAGCCGCCACACCCTGTGCGTAGCTCTCCTGATTCTGCACCGTACCGAGCATCGCCGGATAATCAAAATTGTACAGTTCGGGAATTCGACGACGCCGTTTGCCAAACACCGCCCGCTGTGCCCCGGTGGGGGAATCGATCATGTCCGCTGGGTCGCCCAGATACTCTCGAATCAATTCCCGTTCCGGCTCATAGTACGACTCGATAACATGGCTGGTCAGAAACCCGTCCTGGGCGCAAATACCCGGATTGAGTGACAGTTCAGCCACTCGGTGTGCCACCAGATTAAGGTCGGCGGCACCCTGCACATCCTTGGCAAACAACTGAAAGAAACCGGTATCGTCAATGGCGTGATAATCATCGTGACCGGCATGCACATTGAGGGAGTGTTTGGTTATCGCCCGACAGGCCACGTTCAATACATAGGTCAGTCGTTTTCCCACTGCCGCATAAAGCGACTCGTGCATGTAGGCGATACCCTGGCCACTAGAAAAATTGGTTGAGCGCAGGCCAACCATGCTCATTCCCGCTGTCACGCCAGCCGCAGCATGCTCTCCCTCGGGCTCGAAGAAGATCAGGTTGCGCCCATTGACATTCTTTTCTCCCCTGGCCACCGCTGCCGCCCAACCTTCCCCCATTTGGGTGGACGGTGTTATTGGGTAGGCACCAGCCGCTTCACTGGCTGCAGTCTCCATTTTAACCACTGCGGCGCTTCCATCCTCGGTCTTTAAAACACCGGGATATTTGGCCCCTTTCACGACCTGATTCATACGACTTTCCTCTCCAACTCTACCGCGCCTTGATCAAACTGCCGCCCCTCCACCCACACTATCGCATCCGTTGGGCACCGCGAAATGGCTTTGGGATCTGTCAGCGCATTTTTTTCATAATTAATAATCGCAAGGTCGTTCACCATCTCTATAACGCCCGGCTCAGAATCGGCAACGCACTTACTACAACTATTACAAGCCACGCTGCACAGATTCTCCGCAGCGTCACCATTGAGTAAATTTTTACACTGTACGATTAACTTGTACTCCATCGGCATCAGCTCGAAAAGATCTTTAGGACAGGCTTCGACACAGTCATTACAGGCTGTACATAGATCGGGAATAACCACCGGAATGCCATTGCCATTCATATAAATAGCATCGAGCAGGCAGGACACCTCGCAGTCCGCCAGCCCGAGGCAACCCCAGGTGCAACCTTTTCCACCACCGGCAACAGCGGCCGCAGCCTTACAGGTGTCAAAGCCTGCGTAATCCGAATTGCGAACGGCCTCCTGCTCTCCTCCAGCGCACAGCAATCGAGCAATACGCTTGTTCGCCTCGCCCGCATCCACGCCGAGATAACCTGCAACATCTTCGATATCCAGCGGCCCCATGACGGTACACTCAGAGGGCTGTTGCTCGCCCGAAACCACCGCTTCGGCAAATGCCCGACACCCGGGAACACCACATGCACCGCAATTAGTGCCCGGCAAGAATTCCTCAACCTCATCGATACGCGGGTCTTCCCATACCTGGAACTTCTTATTCACTAACGAGATAAGGAAGCCAAAAAAAAGCCCCACACTGCCCAGAACCAGGGCTGAATCTAGAATAGGATATCCGGTCATGGGTCAATGTCTGCTAGGCAGACAAATTCGATAAATCTGTCTGGCTGAGCAGCCACGCAGATAGTTTGCCCGCCGGATCGGATGCGGCATCACCTTCGACCTCAGGCGGTACAGACAGCGACTCAAGCAATGTATAATCCTCCGCCTGCTGTGACGGGCTAATACTGCCAATGGCGCGTTTTTGCACTTCCTTGGGAAAAGTCACCGCAGTAAAACGATCAAAAACTATGGAACATGCAGCCGGGTCATGAACAAAACTCGCTGCTGTCGATGGAACAAATGCCGCAACGGCAATGCCTTCAAAAGCTGCAAAAGCATCCAGGGCATCATCTCCAGTTTCCTGCTGGACAAATACACCGGGTGAAATTACGCGTGACAGAGCTGCAGGCGGCGCATCACCCCTCACTACAAATACAATTTTCATGGTGTTGTCCAGCATAGGAATCACCTCGGAGGGTCTGAAATCTCCGCCTGCGACTTCGATCACCAAAGCGGGCGCCAGTGCGCGCTCGGAACTATTCCACATGGCGTAAGGGAAGCTCTGCAAGATGGCGCTGTGCTCTTCCTCCCGGTACCTGTTGTTCCTGGCCAGTTCAATGACCCGTGCTGCCGCAAAAGCTGTACCGATGGAGGCTAGCCTGGCTTTCACCTTCCGCCCCAATTCGTCACCCTGCTCTACGTTCAACACATACAGGTCATCGCCCTGTGCCAGCAGGGACGTTAGTACTTCCTGAGCCAAACGGATGGGCGCTTCGGCGGATACTTCTATACGTGCCTCTTTGCCGACCAGGGCATTAAAGCGATCGATATCCATTCTGCCTTTGGCAAAGAAACCCAGTGCCACAGACTGGTCGTCACCGGCGTTATCCGAGCCTGCCAGCATGCCCCTCACCTGATCCGTTGTATTAGTAAGAACGGCGTTAAACCGCTCGATTCGCGACCTAATCGCTTGCAGGGCAAGCTCCCTGTGTTGCTCAGACGGCATATCGATCAAACTCCTTCTCTAGCTTTCGGATTTTCTCCTGAGCCGATACAGGACTTACAGTCCTTATATCGTCGTATACGGGAAAACTCTCGTCGCGGAAAAACATACCAAGGCGCAGTAGGTCTGTCCTCTGCGCCAGTGCTCTTGCCTCGTCTATATCAGTGGGGTCATGTTCACGACTGGCCTTGAATAATTTGTCCAGCCCCGGCGCATTAACACCATTTTCATGCACCAGCAATTCCGTCAGATCGGGGTTTTTTACCTGCTCTGTAAATACATCCGGAGTGAACTTGGGGCAGCGCTGCAAAATTCGGACAAACGAGAACCCCCGGTGTTCATAGGCCGCCTGCAAGGTGGCATAGAGGTGAGCCGGAACCCAGTCTGCAGTCTGGGCTACAAAAGATGCATTGGACACGCCCAGAGTAGCCTGAAGTGGATCCAGTGGTGGCAATACCGAGCCGGAGGGCGACGTATTTGAAATGGTGCCCTGGGGCGACGTGGGAGAGGTCTGGTTCTTGGTCAGACCATAGATGTTATTGTCTAGCAGTAGCACGGTCAGGTTCGCATTATAGCGGGTGGCGTGAATCCAGTGCCCGGCACCGATAGAAGTGCAATCTCCATCGCCCATGACTACGAAGACATCAAGCTCCGGACGAGCAAGTTTCAACCCGGTTGCAATGGGCAGTGCGCGGCCGTGAATGCCGTGAAAGCCATAGGCGTTGACGTAGTGTGGAAAGCGACTGGAGCAACCGATACCCGAGACAAACGCCATTTTCTCGGGTTTTAGTTGCTCCTTTGCCAACAGTCTCTTGACCGCATTGAGAGCACCAAAATCGCCACAGCCGGCACACCACTTACCTTCGTCTTTCTGGTAATCCTCGGCGGCCAAACACTGCGGGTTGTCATTTTCAAGATTCAACAGAGAAATCACATTGCTATTCATGTAGGCGCTCCTTATTTGATTTTTTCGAGAATGGAGTTATAAATATCATTTGGCCTGAGCGGCTGCCCCGGGCAACTGGTCCAGCAGTCGATATCTACCAGAGTCTGCGCTCGTAAAATCCACGCCAACTGACCGTAGCGGCGCGTTTCCTCGGTAATGTAGGGGTCGCCAATGGTATCGGAGTAATTAATCTCTACCGTCATGACTTTCCGATAGCGGCTGAAGATCTCTTTCAGTCCAGGCTCAAGTGGAGACAGAAACGTCAATTGACAACTGGAGACACTGAGCCCCGCATCATGTGCCCGGTCCACAGCTTCCTCGATAGCACCCTGAGTAGACCCCCAGCCGACCACCAACAAATCTCCCTTCTCTTCTCCGTATATGGGTGGGGGTAAGAGTGTTGACTGAAGTACAGCCAATTTCCGACTGCGCATTCGGCAACCGCGCTCATTACTCTCCGGGTCGTAGGAGACTTTACTGCTTTCATCGTGGGCCAACCCAGTCACCGTATGTTGGCCGCCGGGCGTACCCGGTACAATGCGCCTGGACAAACCTGTTTCAGGGTCCCAATCGTAGGGTCGAAGGCCCTCGGGGAGAGCTGAAAAATCTACCGGATCCTGCTGCCAGCGGGAATCAAATTCAGGGCGTGTAAATTGTTGCACACCCGATGCCAGATTTGCATCGGTCAGAACGATTACCACACAACGAAATGTCTCTGCTATGCGGCGCGCAGTAATCATCGAGTGAAAGCACTCCTCTATCGACCGCGGTGCGATCACGATCCGGGGCGCATCACCCGGTTGACCGTATAGAGATGACAGTAAATCAGATTGTTCGACTTTCGTGGGCAAACCCGTCGAGGGACCTCCGCGCTGCACATCCAACACCACCAGAGGAATCTCGGACATAATGGCAAGAGCCAGAAACTCGGTCTTAAGTGCCATGCCAGGGCCGGAGGTCACTGTTAGCGCAACTTTACCACCGTAGGAGGCACCCAGAGCTACACCGGCCGCTGCGATCTCGTCTTCTGCCTGATGAACTATTCCACCGTAGTTCTCAATAATAGCGGCAAGTTCGTGGGAAACCGATGTCGCTGGCGTAATCGGGTACATGGCGCACAGCTCCATACCGGCGGCAACAGCGCCCAGTGCAGCAGCCTGATTGCCTGTCATCACAACCCGATTTTCCACAACCGGTTTGGACTCAATAATGTACTGGAATTTTAGATTGTCCCGCGCCCAGGCCATTCCTCGCTTAACCAACTCCACGTTTATTTCAGTTATTTTGGCCGGCTTGTGGCGAAAAATATGAGCAATCTGCTTTTCAATAATCGATAGGTCGCGCTGATATATCTCGGCTAGCAAGCCCAATGCGAACATGTTCTTGCCATGCTGCGCATTATCCACAACCTTGAGCGTTTCTTCCTCGATGGGAACCTTGATCAAGCGGTAGTTCTTTGAGGACATCTCCTCCATCGCTTTTGCATATTGCTCGCGAACGTTCTCATCCTCATGTGTCTCCCAGCTGCATTCATGAAGAATGATACAGTTGTCATCAAAGGAATCGAGCCGATGGCGCGACAGGCATACCTGGTCATTAAACGCCACCGCAAGTTTCGACTGGTCTCCCCAGTTGGTAATCTTCTCGGTTCCAAAGCGAACAATATTTCCAGACGTACTCGTTGTGGTGTGGGCTGGGGGTTCGATTTCAGCGGGAATAATCTCAACAGTCCAGACGCCATTACCCATCTTGGCACAGGTTTGACCAAATACATGTGCGCACTTCTGCGCCCCCTCACCAGAGTCTGTAATAATCTCTACGGTATGCTCGCTCACCGTCGAGATAGAGGTCTTGCTGTTCGCTATGCTGTTCAATTCTATTTGCTCCCCATAATTACGGAATCGAAATAAACGCTCTTCTAAGAGGGTGGATTAATGCCGCATTGCACCCACAACTGCCCGCGCGTGAATAGTAGGGCACCAGCGGCCCGAAGGACTTGATATTTGTCAATGATGCGTGGATTGGTTAAAACTAATAAAAACTCACATGGGCAGAGATTCCACGTGGCGTCTCGACAATATATGTGTAAATCACACACTACTCACCCAGTCCAGTAATCCCGCTACAGGTCAGTCATTCAATCGGCGCAAAAACACAGGTGGCATCAAAATAAATGCATGTAGCGATTTCAAAGCGATCAAAACCAACCGAAAAACCACCCGTCATCTTTCAAGTCCTCTTCACATTGCTTTAGCTGCCGCTGAAAACTTTCGGCTCTACGACCCACTTTCTGGGCGACGCTAAGCAGCCATTTCTTGTTTCGATAGGTGCCACGATTGAAACCTCCCTGCCCCTCGTGGAAAGCCAGGTACAGGCTGTAAGTGTCGGTTTTTGCAATGCCACAACGCTGCCAGGACTGATCGTTATACCAGCCAATAAAGTCTATGGCGTCGCCAAAGTCATCGCGATCTGCACCATATTTGCCGGCGCTACGTTCGTAGTTTTTCCATGTGGACTCAAGCGCCTGACTATAGCCATAGGCGTTTGAGGGCCGGGGTCCCGGAATAAATCCGAATATTTTCTTACGAGGTGGCTTTGCCTTGGCTTTGAATCGGGATTCCTGATGCATGATGGCCATCATGACGGGTATTGGGCTACCCCACTCACCCCTGGCGTCTGCGGCATCGTCGTACCACCCTCCCTTTTCGGAGAATATGGCACAGATGTCATCGACATTTTTTGGCTGCGAAGCAGTGCATCCTATCAATAGCAACATCGGTCCCAGCAGTAAAATCCTTTCATTCACAGTGATACGCCCTCGCGGTTCAGCAACGCGATCAGCGCCGCTTCATCAATCACTTCAATACCCAATTGCGTCGCCCTGGCCAGCTTTGACCCGGCGCCTGGCCCGGCGACAATTTTGGATGTGTTGGCTGAAACACTGCCCGCCACCTTCGCTCCCAGGGCCTGTAAATGGGCCTTGGCATCGCTGCGCCCCATAGACTCCAATTTTCCGGTGACCACCCAGGTTTGCCCGGCGAGTGGCAGACCTTCTGCTGATTGCACTGCAAGGTTCGGCCACTGTAATCCCGCCTCTCGCAACCCTGTTACCACGTCCATGCTTGTTCGGGAATCGAAAAACTGTCTTAGGTGATCCGCCACGATGGGACCGATATCGTCCACCTTTAGCAATTCGCTCTCAGACGCTGCGACCAGCGCCTCCCAATTGCCGAAGTGGTTGGCCAGGTTCAGCGCCGTCGCCTCCCCTACTTCGCGGATCCCCAGAGCAAAAATGAATCGTGGTAAGGTCGTATGTTTACTGCGCTCCAGCGCAGCCAGCAGATTATCCACCGATTTTGAACCCATTCGCTCCAGGTCGAGCAGCGATTCCCGCTTCAGGGTATAGAGGCCGGCAACACTCTCCAGCAAGCCCTCATCCACAAGTTGATCAACCAGTTTGTCACCCAGTCCCTCGATGTCCATAGCGCGACGGGAGGCGAAGTGTCGGATCGCAGCCTTTCTTTGGGCGGCGCATACCAAGCCCCCCAGGCACCGATAAATTGCTTCATCGGCCTCCCTTTCAACCTCGGAATTACACACCGGGCATCGACGGGGAAAAATAATGGCCTCGGCATCTCCTGGTCGTTTGGATGTAACCACCGACACCACTTTGGGTATCACATCGCCAGCCCGGCGGATGACGACGGTGTCGCCAATACAGGCACCGAGCCGCTCGATCTCATCGCTGTTGTGCAAAGTGGCATTACTTACTGTCACGCCGCCTACAAACACAGGTTTGAGCCGCGCCACAGGTGTAATTGCACCGGTTCGACCTACTTGAAATTCCACATTCACTAATTCGGTCATCTCTTCCTGAGCCGGAAACTTCCGGGCAATAGCCCATCTCGGTGCGCGAGACACCCATCCCAGACGCTCCTGCAAGGCCAGGATATTTACCTTGAACACTATGCCGTCTATATCGTAGGGAAGCGCATCCCGCTTAACAGCCAATGACTCATAGTACGCATCACAAGCCTCGATTCCGTTAACAACCTGCATCTGGGAATTGATGCGAAGTCCCCACTCTTTAAGTTTCTGCAATATCTCGACGTGACGCTCCGGTAGCTCTCCACCCTTCACCAGGCCGACGCTGTAACAGCACATTTCCAGTGGCCGGGTGGCGGTCACCCGGGGATCGAGTTGGCGCAGACTCCCCGCTGCCGCATTACGCGGATTTACAAATGGCTTTTCACCCGCAGCCCGCGCCAGCTCATTGAGTCGCTCAAATCCCTCTTTGGGCAGGTAAATTTCACCGCGAACCTCCAGAACCGGTGGGAATCCACTGCCGCGCAAGCGTAGCGGAACAGAGGGAATAGTGCGGACATTCTGGCTTATATCCTCACCGCTGCGCCCATCTCCACGGGTTGCACCCCGCTCCAGAACACCGTCGACATAGAGCAAACTCACGGCAATTCCATCCAGCTTGGGTTCGCAGGCATACTCCAATGAGCCAGCCTCCTCGCCCAGGCGAGATAAGATGCGTCTGTTGAACTCAACCATATCCTGGTTATCAAAGGCATTTTCCAGGGACAGCATCGGCACTTCATGTGACACCGACTGGAAATGTGACAACGGACTCGCTCCCACTCGCTGAGTGGGTGAGTCTGCGCGCAGTAGACTGCTATCTGCAGCCTCTAAGGTGAGCAGCCTTCTCAGGCAGCGATCGTACTCGGCATCGGGAACACTAGGGTCATCCAATACGTGGTACTGGTAGTTATACTCCTCGAGCTGCTCGCGCAGCGCCTCAACTTCCAGTGCCATCTCTCTGGAAACCATGAGTCGGCACTACCGATTATTGGTTGATCTGGGCCAACATGCGGCGCTCCAGATCCCGGATCTGCTGCCGCGCGTGCTCCAGAGTTTGCTTGGTGATAGCACTACGCGTTTCATCCAGAATGTCGCCATCGAGGTTTTTCGCTACAGCTTGAGCGGTTTCAAGCATGTCATCGTAGGCCTGAGTCATATTCTGTGGGCCAGGCAAGGTGAGAAAAAAAACCAACCCGGCCGTATTGAAATCTCCCATCTTGTCTATGTCAAACACACCGGGCTGCATCATATTGGCAACACTGAATTGAATGGAGCCCCGACCTGCCTCCTGCTCGTGACGATGAAAGAAACCCATATCGCCAAAGCGAAGGTCGCAGGCCAACAATATATGGAGAATATCCTCTCCCTGAAACCCCGCTGACTCCCGGGCGACCACGTTCACCGTAAACACCTCCTGTTCCACATCCCCTGGTAATTGCGGCGGAGTCTTAGCCGGTTTTTTAGACTCGGCCTTTGGGAGTGAATCAATCTCCGACGGGTCGCTAGCCTGTTCCAGCCAGTCGATGTTCTCGGGTTCCGCCGCGCTCATTCCACTAATCAGTTCAAGCTCCGGCTCGGGATCTCCCTCTTCCTCTGACTCAACGACGGTTTCGCGCTGCAGCGTTGGACTGTCCGACTCGGCATTCTGGTCATCGCCTGGCAGGTCGAAGCGCTCCACGATTCGGCCTCCGCCGTTAGGCAACTCCTTGAATCGCTTTATATCGGCCCCTACCTCGCGTTCTTCCATGTTCAGGGGTGCTGCCCGAATGCCAGTGCGTCGATCGCGCCTTACCCTACGATAGGCATCCAACAGTACTGCCAGAATCAGCAGCACACCAATAATCACCATCCAATCGCGTATCGTTAAATCCATAAAAACCGCGCCACCATCGCCAGCACCATTATTGAATAAATACCAGATACACTAAAGCGCCGCCAATTCGGCCGCCTCATTTACATCAACTGTTACAAGCCTTGATACACCGGGCTCCTGCATTGTAACTCCCATTAACTGGTCCGCCAGCTCCATGGAAATCTTGTTGTGCGTAATATAGATAAACTGCAATGTCTCCGACATTTCCTTCACCATTCTGGCATAGCGCCCCACATTGGCATCGTCCAGTGGCGCATCGACCTCATCGAGCATACAAAAGGGTGCCGGGTTAAGGTGGAAGATGGAAAATACAAGGGCGATTGCGGTCAGCGCCTTTTCGCCGCCCGACAGTAGGTGAATCGTACTGTTTTTCTTTCCCGGTGGACGAGCCATGATTGAAATTCCTGTATCGAGCAGGTCGTCTCCTGTCATTTCCAAATAGGCATGGCCGCCGCCAAAAAATCTTGGAAACAGTTCCTGCAATCCGCTATTTACTTTATCGAATGTCTCCTGGAAACGATTGCGCGTCTCCTTGTCAATTTTTCGAATAGCTGATTCCAGCGTCCCAAGGGCCGTTTCCAAATCTTCATTCTGAGCGTCCAGATAGTTTTTACGCTCCGCCTGCAGGTCGTACTCGTCGATAGCGGCCAGGTTAATAGGGCCCAGTCGGGCGACAC
>JABHWT010000152.1 GCA_018657645.1 Halieaceae bacterium
CAGGTGTAGCATCGCCCTTTACCCCAGAAGATCGCCTCTCCTCCTTCCGGGCTAATCTCAACCACACCGCCCCCCTTCTTTTCGCCACCGGTCATTTCGGTAATCGCATAACCGATCCACATGTAGCAGGCCAGAACCACTAACAAGAACATGAAAACTCTACCCAGAGCACTGTTCATTATAGTCACTCCCCCCCGCCGCCAATTTCCGAATCGTGCTTGCTGCTGGCTATACCTGCCAGCCAGAACATGAAGGCAATGCCGATCATAAATACCAATACCGACAAACTTACCATCTGCGTCATTGTGAAATTACTCGGCGTATAGCCCCATTCAGAGGTATCACGCATCACCCCGAAAATATGCCAGTCGCCGCGCAAACCCGAGCGGATAAAGCCCATCAAACCCATGTTCATGGTAATTACAAAGGTCAATAACAGCAGGGCATACTGGCTTCGCACGGTCATCTTGCCCCATTGCAACTCGCCCACTTCCTCGGCGTCTCGGTACAGGAACATGTCGATTGTGGTGACCAAAACCAGCGCGCTGATTAGCTGCAGGAACTGGCTGACGGCCACATTCCGCAAAAACGGCGAGGCCTGCTCCATAACCACAAAGCCATAAACACCCAGGAACGCAACAACGTTGAATGTGGTAACAGCCAGATAGAGATTCTCGGCCAGTAAGCCGCGGTCTCTCAAGGCCAGAATAACCGCAGCGACAGCGGCGGCACACTCAAACAGCAGCAGATAGCCCACTGTTCTAAAATACACGGCCCGGTCGGCGGGAAGATCCAGGTCGCCCGGGTCCATGCTGAGTAAACTTAAACCGTAGCGACCCACAATAAAGATGGCCACCGCACCAGCCAGGGGAATGACAATCCTGGGCAACCGTCCTTGTTGTCGAATTGAGACTACATCCTTTTTGTTGCCTCGCCGATAGAGCAGGAAGCTGAAAAATGTCGACAGAATGATCAGGTTCACCACGGCATTCTTGGCGGGCATCAGTCCCAGGAATTTGAGTGTCGGATGATATTGGCTGCCGCCCATCTCCCCCACTTCCTGACCCGTCAACGGCAAGTTATGCGGCGTCAGCCAGACCGCCAGGGACACGATTATTGCACCGAGAATCCATTTGATATATTTGTAATAGCGCTCGGACCCCGGGATCCGGGTCATTCCACTCCACAGATAGTAATTGCTGATCAGAAATAGTGAGCCCACCAGCATCGCCTGAATGATGAAGGTCCAGGAAAAATCACCACCCATCATATTGTTACCCATAACCGCACTATTGGAGTACACCTCTCGTCCCAGGTAGTAACCGGCAAATGGTAGGGGAATCAAAGCGGCCATTGCTACAAAATTGGAGATATACCCCATCCAGTCGTAGTGGGCCTTGTCCTCGGCTCTCTGGGCTCCAATGAATTTCACCGCCGCATAGGCGCCCGCTACCAGACCACCAAAGGCGAGATTACCGAGCATTCTGTGAATAGCGATAGGTGTGGCAAGTATGTTCTCAAAGGCCTCCCAGCTGGTACCGACCAGCTCGCCAATTTCGTTGACGCCGGCGGGGCTCATCATAAACCCCGCCATGCTGTTGGCACCCTGCATAATGGCGGTACCCACGACATTCAGCAGTATGCCGATCAGTATGTGTACGCTCTTGCGGTCCTTGATGATCAGCAGGCCCACGGCGGTTGGCAGCAAGTACAGCAAAGACACAAAAGCCCGCGTATCACCTCGCATCTCGGGGCCGATAGCTCCAAAGAAAAACAGGGCGGTAATGACCAGTAGTACGGCTCCCGCAGAGCGGCAACCAAACTGCACGGCTTTCCCTACTGGTGCTCTTGAACCCAACCAGCTCCAGCCGTAGTAGTACAGATAGAGGGCAAACGTCTCCAGAAAAAACAACAGGGCGTAGAGGAAAAATACGTTTTTAAATACACCGGCCATGTAGCCCATGAAGGTGGGATAGAGTGTAAACAAGGCAAAGGCCAGCATCCCGCCAAAGGCGGCAGTGGTGGCGTAGGCAACGCTCAGCAGGCTGGTGAACTCATATGCCAGCTTATCGAATTTCTCATCACCTCCGCGCCAACCTACCACTTCAATAATTACGGCAAACAGCGGCACTCCCAGCACAAAAGCACCAAAGAACAGGTGCATTTGGGCTAGAAACCAAACCACTTTTCGCGAATCCAGCCCCAGTACCTGCCTATACTCATTTGCATCCAGTGCAAATGAGGGCACCGCCACAACGGCCAGTGCGACCAGCAGAAACAGTGGTAAAGCTGTTTTTATCGTCAACCCGATTTCTCTAATTCTCATCAATCGCCTGCCTGTCATACCTGATACCCCTTCAAGGTGATATCGCATTGAAGGGGTACTAGTGGTGTAGCGATCTAAGAAAGACCACCACTTCAGTTATTTCCTCACGACTCATCGTCGCCTCAACATCGCCTGCACACAGTTCGATATCGCCAACATGCGCCATGATTTCCTCCCGATTTTTGGGGATATTGCCAGACATTGCAGGCACTGTATCGCCGTGGCAACTCTCACACTTGTCCTGGAAAACCATTTCACCGGCAATGCCCTTAACGTAGTCAAGCAACTGTTGGTGCTGCGCCTCGTCAAGTTGATCCTCCCAGGGCGGCATCATATCTTTGCCCTTGGCAATTGATTCGAGCAACTCCTCGTCACTCTTGTCAAAACGCTCTCCCTTGAAAAAATTGGGTGTACCCGGCAGCATTGGTATTCCATCGTAACCGTGACACATGGCGCAATTGTCTTGATAGAGGTCGCGAACCTCTCCCAGCAATGCCATATCCTGCGGTGTCACAGGCGCATCAGCCATACCCGAAGCCGAGCAACTCAGCAGCACCAGCGCAATTGCAAGCCGTTTGAATACCAATTGCTTTACCTGTTTATTCATCGCATACCCATGATCCCTATGCCACTGCCTCGTTTGTACTTTGCACGGCAAATAGCTCTGCCAGAGCATCTATACAAATCCAGTGATACTCTTCCCGACTTTCATCATTAATTATTTCTGTCAAGCGCTCCGCTGCGCCGTAGTAGCCCAGTCTCGACAACGCACGGGCACTATCGCTGCGCAACTCACCGCCGTGGATGAGCATCAATTGAACCAGTCGCTCGTCGGTGGTTTCGCTGCAATTGCCTGTATTGAGCACTGAGGAGGCCGCTTTGCACACGTGCACGTCCTCATCTGTCAAAGCCCTGGCCACCACCTCAGCGGCCCTACCGCCTTCAATGGAGGCAAAGGGTTGCAACGCCTTCTCGCGCACTGTGGGGTCTTCATCCCGGCTCAAGCGCTCCAATATGTCGGTTGCTCCATCGGCGAGTTGCGGCATCTCTCCCAGGGCATCCAGCGCCAGAAAACGATCGTCCGAATCATCACTGTCAAGGGTATCCAAGAGAAAAGACAATCCCCGGGTGTCACCCAGACGACCTATTGTCCTGATAATTTCCTGCCTGAGTTCCGGTTCAGCTCCCAATTTCACTAGCGCAGCCATTGTCTCCTCGCTCACCGAGGACAGACCGCCAAGCAAGCGGATTGCAAAAACAGGGGCCTTGCTTGCAGTCGACTGCGCCGCCACTTCAGACTCGTCAACGCTCTCTTCCTCAACTGCATCTTCAACCGTTTGAGTTGCCTCCTGCTCCTCTAAATCTACCGCGTGATAAATTGATCCCAGGGTTGAGTTCTCCGCCCCTCCCCCTTCGGGCAGGCTGGGCAGCAGCTCTTCCAAGGTAATGGTATCTGCTTGCTCACCACTATCGTCTGCCTCGCTCGGGTCCTCGCGTTCGGTAATGTCAACGATCGGAATGGCTGCAGCATTCTCCTGTGGGACCTGGTGCCCCTCCAGATGAACTGCCAATATCTGTTCCGCCCGATCCGGATAGATCTCAATCAAGGCAGACAGCGCACGCAAGCCAACACTTTCGGAACTGTCGTGGGCGGCCTGCTCCAGAGCAGCGATAACCTCCTCTGCCTGGGTCAATTGCACTTCGCCCACATCCTCCTCGCCGGCGTCTGGCACCTCGACCTGCTCTTCGATTATGTGAAACGTGACAACCAGGGTTCTAATGGCTTGCAAACGGATTAAATCCTGCGCATTGCTGTCGGAGACAAGCTGCAGCATTTCATCCGTTGCTGCTGCGGAGACCAGGTTTGCCAGCGCTTCTGCCGTCGCGTAGCAAACAGCCTCATCCTCGTGCTGCAATAACCCTCTAATTCTGTCTCCCGAAGAGGCGTTGCCTCGTAGACCCAGCAAACGGACGAGGCGAGTCAAGTGTGGCGGCACCGCGTCCTCAATGAGTTCATGCAAAATCTCCGGCAACTCTTCACTTTCATTCTCCGCCAGATGTTCCAGGACTTCCTGCCTCACTTCCGCATCGGAATCTTTCAGCATTACCGCCAGTGTTCGAGCGATGCCACTGTCGTGAAGTTTGGCTGCCGCCCCAACAGCATCGCGACGTAATCTGGAATCTTGCGCCGTGAGTGCTGCGGCAAGTATCCGGCGCAATTGTTCATGCTCTGCCTGGCTATACCGGGAAACCTGCCCGAAAGCGCGCAGCACATTTCTCTTGGTATCGACGGACCCTTGCTGGTATTGATCCAGAAGAAAGCGGTTACTGCCATCGGGGTCGAGCTTCATCAACACCCGGTAACAGTCCTCCCACAGATAATCATAATTTTCATCCTGGAGGATCTGTCGTACTGCCTCTGTTGCATCCGGAGAGCCGATTTTTGCCAATGCCTGCAGAGCCTGGCGTTGAACTTCCCAGGAGGCTCCAAACTCCATGTCGTCCCCGGACTCATCGAGTTCGGGATAGCCCTCACTTTTTATACAGCGAATAAGGGGTTCCAGGGCATCGATTTTACCGATATGCCCCAACGCCGCCGCCGCCTGGATTCGAACCTCTCCTTCCGGATCGCCCTCGATATTCTTCAACAGGGCGGCAATCGACTCCTCGCGTCCCAGACTTCCCAGCGCAACCGCAGTATCTACTCTGACATCCGGGTCGGGGTCCATCAGCATCGAAGCCAATTTGTTCTGCGTTTTTGCATCGACGGCATCCAGCTTTTGTAATGCCCGCAGCGCATTGCACCGGGATAGGGAATTGTCCCGATCCAGCACCTCGCGCAATACTGTTACTGCTCTACTTCGCTGCTCAATCATAGTAACCATCTAATTTGCCCATAGGCCGGGGTCACTTCGTCAACCGGGTGGCGCTACACTAACGCAACCCCATCGTTATCATGCCGATGCCGACAATAAACCGCACACAGGATTTGAGGGTCAGTAACTGTCCCTCAAATTCTGTAGATTTATGACGATCTTAAACGATGTCTCTTCGCTTAAACGTCATTTGTGAGAACTTGTGCTTAAAAACCGACTCGCCAACGCGCTTAACCTTGCCGTTTGCGATCTTGAAGCGATAGTTCAGAGTGAAAGGATCCGGTACCCGTGGCGTTACGCTGTTGGCCGGAGAATCCATCTTCAGGAAGTCGGTAAAGACGACGCCCTTTTTGGTGGACGGCGTCACGATTGCAACCGCAGAAAACTGACCGGTTGAGATTTTGATATGACCCCGTTTCATCAGACCCGAGAACCGCATATCATCGCTCTTGACCCCCAGGTTGAAGTCCTTCTGAATAGGGACCCGGTCGGCCTCCACCGCCACAATATCGCCCGACTCAACGCCTCTAGCCTTGGCATCGTCCGGATGAATCTCCAGAAAGTTCATTGGCCAGCGCTGCTGGGTGTAGGGCCTTCTTTCAAAATCATCGAAGCCCGACTCCCAGATCTCGTTGATCCGTCCCGTTGCAATCCACAATTCCCCATCCCTTGGCTTCATGAATTCGTAAAAGTCGCTCCACTCTGCCCAGGGTGACTTCAACAGGTTAAGTTTACCGGTGTGGGTCTTAAAGGCCGTCATTCTCTTGTTGACGATGGTGACGCCCTCGGGACCGGTATCGGGGATATCGGTTCGGTTGTAATCATGCAAACGCTTGGTTTCCACGATCTTATCGCCAAACAGCATTAGCGGTGCCTGCAGACCCGTCGTACCGAATGTTCGGAGGAAGTCGTGGGCCTTCATACCCTTGCGCTGGGCCATGGTGCGTATTACCTGATAGTCCTTGCGCGAACCCCGCGAGAAGCGACAGGTCTCCTCAAACACGTCGTTGGAATCCTTCCAGTCGTAGCCTTCAAATCCCATTTTTTTGGCAAACTTGGCGGCTATTTTCCAGTCCGGAAGCGCGTCGCCCGGTGCGTCGTAGAATTTTGAATAGAGGCGAATACGACGCTCTGAATTGGCTCGCGCAAAATCCTCTTCGCCCCAGGTCGCCGCCGGCAACAC
Source organism: Halieaceae bacterium (assembly GCA_018657645.1). GTDB lineage: Bacteria > Pseudomonadota > Gammaproteobacteria > Pseudomonadales > Halieaceae > JBALVT01. The sequence continues at coordinate 6,386 of JABHWT010000152.1, forward strand.
AATGTCGGCATACTGCGCTCCAATGGGGTCCCGTAGATAAATATCCTGGTTCACTACCACGGTGCCACCAGAATCACTACGCCGGATTAATGTATCGATAATCTCCTGCTTGTCAAAGCTACGAACCTGGTGAGGATTGAGCTTGATTAGCTTTTTGAACGTATCTGCCAACGCTGAAGAACCGGCCATTGCCTGGATCCAGGTCGTACCAATCACGTAGGCAAAACGCACGTGACCGGCTTCCATCCAGCGGTCCAGATCCAGCCTGTGGCGACGTCTGCCGGGCACTTTGTAGGCGGACTTCATCGTCGGGTAGGGTCCACCATTAACGCCACCGCGCTGGTGTCCACCTAACCGTGTAACAACCTGTCCGGGCCTGCCGCCGGCGCCAAGAATTGCTCCCATGGTGCCGATGGATACTGTATTGAGATAGTTATTGGACCAATAGTTGCCCTTTTCAATGGCAATACTGGTTTTGACCCGCTCGCCATTGGCCTTGGGTTTAGCCATCATTTCCGCCGCCTTGTATATCTTGGCGACATCGATGCCGGCAATCTCTGCGGCTACTTCTGGTTTGGACTCCTCCTGGGACAACATCCACGCCTTCCAGTCTTCAAAGCCCTTAACCTGGAATTTGCCCCAGGTCGTTCGCCACTGCCATGGCGTATTGCGGGTGCCCTGACCAAAACCGGAATCGGTTTCCCAGAAATTAGCCACCCACTTGTCGATGAACTCCTTGTCCTCCCAGCCGTTTTCCAGAATCACCCGCTGGATCGCCATCTGTACCACCGTATCACTACCCGGGTTAATATCCAGATGCAAGCCACCGTGGGTCTCGGCGTAGGCCACCCCCATGGTGCGGCGAGGGTTGATCATGATGACCTTGGTCTTGTTACCGTTAATACCCTTGAGAATCCAGTTATTCCACAATACGGTCTTGGACTCATAGGGGTCGGTGCCGGAAATGAGCACACAATCTGCCAACGCAAAGTCCTCGTGGCTGGCACTGAAGATGTCGTAGCCCATATCTACCCAACCCGGCACCGAGTTGACGATAGCGGGGTGATCGTGGTGGGCCACGGCGGGGGTATTAATATCCTTAAAGGCTAATTTGGTCAGAGCGTAGGTGTTTTCAAAATACTGATAACTGAAGTACTTCATGGCCCAGGCCGCCTCGCCGTGCTTGGCGATCACGTGCTTTGATACAGCGGCCATGATATCCAGGGCAAAGTCCCAGGTGACCGGCATCAGAATATCGTTGATCCGGATCATGGGATACTTCAGACGGTCCTGAGTGGGCTTCCTGGGGTTGTAAACCTTCTGCGCAATACAACCGCCACGGATACTATGGCCTCCCTTGACGTTGACCACCTTGGCATCCGGATCTGGAATAATAGCCAGATTGTACAGTCGCCCATCGTAGGTCGCCTGAGTGTACTGATTAGGTCCGATCCAGCCGCTCTGGTTGGGACGTAACGGATAGTTCCGGTTTACCGCATTCTCGTGTTTACGAGGTCCACCATCCGCGGAGCCCACGGGCCACCTGTAAACCTTGTATCCACAAGCCATCACGCAGTAGTCGCAGCAGGTAGTCAGAACCTCCGCACTTTTGGGCGGCAGGGGTATTTTGTCTTCTGGTTGAAAAAAGGGTGTTGATTGATCACTCATTGGTAACTCCCCCTATCCCTTTAAGTTATCGTAGCGACCATAGATCAAACCGATCAGGCCAACTGCGTAAATATCATCGCCCTCAAGCTCGAGCAGAACCTGGGGCAAACTCTCGGTGGCGTGGCCGCTTACAATCATTCCATGCCTTTGCAAATCAAAGGTGGATTGATGGAAGGGGCAGGGCCCTAGAACCTGGTGCTCGGACTTGTAGGTTTTGCGCATATCCCCACCCATATGGGTGCAAAGCGCATTAAAAGCCACTACATCGCGCCCTTTTCCAATGCCACCTCCAGCCGGGGTACCCAGTTTGACGATCACGCTCTTGGCAGTGCTGCCGTCGTCCGGATAGTTAAAATGCTGCACCTCATTGGTCTTCAGCGAGCTCAGCTTGCCCACGAGTTTCCTGGGGTAGCGTGCCATTTCCGCGGCCAGCGCTTTGCCGCCCGTTCCCGGCAATGCCGGTAGCAGGATCGAGCTGGCGACCACCGCGCTGCTCCCGAACAGGAAGTTGCGTCGCGAAACGCAGCCTGAGTCCGCTAAATTAGTCGTGTCATCGCTCATTTCGCCGCTCCTCCTTGTGAAGAGAAATATATGTCCAATCCTGCGCGCTTGGCGCTCGCTTGCGTCAGGCCCTTCGCATCCGGAACTGCTTCATACAGGGGGACCTCCGGGATTGCCATCTCAATTTCATCGCCACTGATTTCCTCGAGGAATACCACAAGGGCCTCCTTTTCGTCGTCAGTCAAATTAAGTGGCTTAAGAATTGGCGACTTATTGCCAAACTTCTCGGTAAACTCATTGCTACCACCACCCTCGTTATAGAAGTCAATCACCTCTTCGAGGGTATAGAACTGCCCTGCGTGCATATAGGGCGCCGTGTACTTAAGATATCTCAGCGGTTGGGTACGGAATTTACCGGTATCCTTGGGACGCTTGGTATCGAAATAGAGCCCCGGATCGTCCTTGTAGTTCCGATAGTACTTCTCGTGAACGCCCTTGGCATACAATTCAAAGCGATAGGTGATGGTATTCATACCCATCTCCTCCCACTCAAAGGGACGCGGCACGCCCAGACTATAGAACTTCTCATCGGACAACATCGGCCCGTTATGACACTCGATACAATTGGCCTTACCCTGAAACAGCTTCAAGCCCTGCTGTGCCTTCTTCGACAGTGCTGATTTGTCCCCTTCCAGGTAGCGATCCAACGGCGAATCCTTCTGGGTCAACATCGCTCTTTCGAACGTGGCCATGGCCAGCCAGGCGTTATATAGAATCGGCCTCTGGTCGCCAAATACCTCTTTGAATGCTTTGACATAATAGGGTGTCTGGCGCAGGCGCTGCTCCATTACATCGCGCTCCCCATTACCCGAAATACCGCCGGTGGCCGCCGATTTGGCCTGGCTTTCCATACTCTTGGAACTGCCGGTCCAGAACAGCTTGCTCAGATAACCGGTATTCACTACCGTGTGGCAGTTGCGCCAGTGAACGGCTCCCGGATAACCCCGACAGATCGGGTCGTTAAAACCCCAACCCTGCTTCGGGTCGTGACAATCTGCACAGCCCAGACTAGCGTCACCAGAGAGCTTCGGGTCAAAAAAGAGCAGCTTTCCAAGTTCAGCTTTTTCCGGTGTGATTCTGTTATCCGGTGGCTCGGGTACCGGGCCAAGAGGCGCCAGCGGCGCATCGTAATCGGGGTCGCCCTCGGCAAATACCCCAGGTGTGATCAGGCCAAGGAAAGCGCAAAGGAATCCCGGCAACAATAACGTTAGATTTCGTTTTCTCATGCTCAGTCTCCCTTGTCCTAGTTTTTCACTTCCAGCCAGTTTTCGATCGGCGCGTAGTCCTGTGGAATCTCCATCTTGTCTACGGTTACCGGCGTCACGCTGCTGAGGCTCTGGAGGAACGCCAGCAGGTACTTTTTCTCTTTGCGGGACAGATCCAACGGTTTTAATTCGCTGGGCATTGGATCATCCGCATTGCCACCCTTGTCGTAGTAGTCGATTACATCTTTCAGCGTAGCAACGCTTCCGTTATGCATGTAAGGCGCGGTGTAGTTGAGTTCTCGCAGGGTAGGCGTAATAAACTTTCCCACATCCTGATACTGCCGGCTCACCATAAAATAGCCAACATCGCGACGCCAGGCCGCCATGTTGGGTACCCCGTAGGTGTGCAGTACAGAGCGGTATGTGAGGTGTCTCACAGGATCTCGGAAAATCTCCAGGTCCTCTGGCACCCCGGTATTGTGGGGCTTTCCATCAGAAAAATAGGGGCCGTTATGACAACTGATACAGCCAGCCTTACCGGTAAACAGTTTCTTGCCCTTTTTGGCATCCGACGACATTTTGCCGGTATCAAAGGGCGCATCATTGGAAACCAGAGTCTCCATGAACGCCACCAGAGCTTTCCTGGCCTTACCTGAGCTACAGTCGCCGCCGTAGTTCTTTTCACACATCTGCACATACACCGGATCCTGCTTCATACGCTCGTGCATGATGCGCATATCCATGTTCATGATGGTAGTTTCGGTGAGTTGGTCGCGCACCACATCGTTCAGGTTGGCACCCAATCTGCCGTCCCAGGCCCACCCGGTGTCGGCAAAATCGGCCTTGTACCGAACATTAATCAGCGTCGGCGCATTCCTGAAGTAATTGGTCCCGGGATAGGCCTCGGACAGCGCCATACCGTCGCCGAAACCCTTGGCAGGGTCGTGACAAAAGGCGCAGCTAACAGCGCCATCGCCCGATATTCGTGCATCAAAGAAGAGCCGTTTGCCCATTGCAGCCACATCGGCACTGGGCGCCTTTTTCGCGGGCAATGGACCAATCGCGGGATAGGCGTCTCCGGCGGAAATCGCGCCGGTAGTAACCAGTGACCCGGTCAACATAATGGCCAGTCCAAAAGCCAGTTTACCCTTGTTCACAGTTCGTGAAGTCGTCAGCTTCGGTAGCATATCTGGTACTCCCTTCCTTACTCAGAGCCTGTTTTTGTGAATACAAAATTTGATTCTATTGTTCCCTTTGCCTCGACCGTCACCTCGGCGGTTTGTACGCCAAGAGAGGGGTGCCAGGCTTTTAACTTATACGTCCCCGGGGGCACGTTATCGATGGAGAAGCTGCCGCTTTCGTCAACCACTGCCGCATAGGGATGTTCGGGTGCCAGCATGAAGCCAAACATAAAGTTATGCGCCTCGCAGTTGAGAGAGATGTAAGGGGAACGCCTGGGTTTGATTTTCTTCTCGATATCGCCCGGGTCCGGTTGGCCAAAGTTGAACATTGTGCGCTTTACTACCCGCCCTTTTTCAACGCCAATCATTTCGCGGGTGTTGATATTGTGCAGCACGCCCTTGTCGCTGTTGCGGATTGTGATATCACCGCGCTCAACAATCTGGGCCCAAGGTGTGAAGCGGCAGCCCTCCTGGTTGACCATATAGCCGTCGCCCTCTGGCGCGGGCCAGGCCTTGCCCTCTTTAATTTTGTCGAGGAAAACAAATGCGCCCCTGAGAGCACCATCGGCGACATCAACCCATATCACCTCGCGGTAGCCTTCCCCACATACATCGGGGTTCTTGGTGATAGCAATTTTCTCCACAGCATCGCCGGGAAGTTCGCCATCAAAGGTCAGCTTGCCCTTGATAGTGCCACCATCGGCAACATCGCCGGCCTTGTAGGCCGCAAACGCGGTCGAAGAGGTCATAATGGTCAAAACAGAAATAAGCAATGCTGTGGGTAAACCAGGTTTCATCGGGGACCGACTCCTGTAACGGGTCGAGGTGGAATAAGTGCCGGGCAATTTGGTGCTCCTTCTGTCGTGGCGAGAGCGGCCATGGCCCTAGCGGCAAACAGTCTATAGTGGTTTTTTTTAAAAGTAATAGTACGGACTACTCTCCGTAGAAACACGGACGAGTCTATCAGTGGTCATCGTCTCGAAATTGATCCAGATCAACAAAAGGAAAGTGAGACAAGAATCAGGGCTGATTAGTAGCCCAAACTTTCCCCGCAGGCAGATTCGCATCCGATCCAGGGTGCGCTGACAAACCCAAATCGGCAATAATTTGATCAGCCGTCAGTCGACTGGTGGCCAATCGGTCTCGAATCGAGACGCCACCCAGGTAATTGGCCTGAAGGTGGAGACCCGTTAGCTGTTGCAGGCGCTGCTCTATGGCGGTGCAACGGTTGTAATAGTTGCCGTGGTAGAGTGGTAGAGCCTGGGGGTGGCGGTGGATATGGACGTGTTCGGGCGCATCCTTTATTTTGAGCAGCGGACCGATCTGTGCCAGCACCGCATCCACACTCCGCTGATCCCCCCAACTTGCTGCCTCCGGCAATCGAGCGCCTCCCTGATAAGACGTCAGCAGAACTTTGTCCGCAGGGCTACGATCGGGGAAAAGGGAACTCATCCACAGATTACCGGTTACCGACAGGCCGGCCCCACGCGGCGTTAGAAATCCGGTGCCATCCAGAGGGTGGCTCACCGATGATCGATCAAACCCCAGATGAACCAGAGTCAAGGGTGCGTAGTCAATGCCGGCCAACAAGTCACCCAGCACAGGGTCAATCACGTTGGCCAGCTCAGCGGCAGCAGGGGCTGGAGTACTCAGTACTACATGTCTTGCACATATGCTGTGGCTGCCCTTCGGAGATCGCGCATAAACGGCCCAGTTATCCCCCTGGCGCTCGATGCCCGTCACCGTGAATTGATGGTCGATCCTGGCGTTCCCTGCCATCGCAAGGGTGCTGGAAAGTCGCTTGACCAGGGTGGACATTCCCTGCTTGAAAGAGAAACTGTCACTGACCATGGCCGTTCGACGATTGTGCAGTTTGTTGACGATTACGCCCTTTACGATACTGCCATAGCGCTTCTCCAGCGCAGTTAAACGCGGCAGCACCGCGCAGGCATTGGCCCGATCCGGGTCCGACGCCAAATTCCCCGCGACGAAAGGCTCCATCGCTGTTTCGAGCAACTCGTCACCCAACCGGCGGCGGATAAACTCACTGACCGTCTCCCCGTCGTGGCCGCCCTTCCTGATAAATGGCTCCAACGCCATACGCAACTTCCCGCGCAGGCTCCACACTTTTGACAGCGGCACCGATCCCAGTTTGCCAGGAACGGTAATAAGCTGATTGCGCTGCAGCACATAGCGGTTTTCCTCGGCCAGGGCATCGCGCCTTATCTTCAGGTTGTCCAACCCGGCCTCACTGAGGAATTGATCCACATCGGGGCGGAAGTTCATCACCATGGAAGCGGCTCGCTCCATGCGATACCCATTGGCGCTGTCGGTGCGTATTAATCCACCGGCGACAGATTCTCGCTCCCACAGGGTGGTGTGGGCACCAGCGCGAGCCAGCATCCATGCGGTCGACAGGCCAGAAATGCCTCCGCCGACTACCAGTACATCTGTATCTACTGCCACGTGAACCTCAATCTATCGGTTGCGACGCAATGGGTGGGCGACGCCTCTTATGGCCGAAGCGCCTGGCGGTCATTTCATTCAGATGATCCACCGTAACCACTAATTCTCCCCGCCCCTGAACAAATGCCTCCGCTTTTTTGCGCACCATTTTCCGCACAAACCCGGGAATCCGGCCGAGGCGTACTTCGGCCTCTTCGCTCCAACTCACTGCCTGGGGACCTGGCTCCCAGGGCTCAATCAGATCTACGTTTGACGGCTGATAATCACACCAGGGATCTTCCGCAAGAATATCATTTCCCATTGCTACCGGGCGCGCCCGACAGCCGCCACAGAGCTTGCGGTATTCGCACTCGCCGCATTTACCACTCAGATCTGGATTCCTCAGGGATACAAATTGTGGGGCCTGATCCCATATGGTCATGAATGACTGTTGCCGGATATTACCCACTCCCTCCTCAATATAGGGGCAGGCGGTGACCTCTCCAGCGGGTGTAATTCGACAGTAATGGGTGGCCGCGATGCAACCGTCCCCTTGCTGACCACTAATATGGGTAATAGGCGCCTCGGGGTTCAACTGGTGCGCGATGCGCTTGTAGTGCGGCGCACAGCGAGGACGAATGATCAGGTCGGGGTTATTGGCCTGCGCCTCGATCAATTCGCCTATTATCTGCTCATAGCGCCGTGGGCTGATATCGACAACCGATTCACCACGGCCGGTACAAATCAGGAAAAAGACGTTCAACACCCGGGCACCCTTGTCCCGGCAAAAAGCGATCATAGCGGGCAATTCGTCGGCATTCCGCTGAGTCACCGTAAAATGGACCTGGAAAAAAAGATCGTTGTTGCGGCAGGCTTCGATTCCCGCCATAGTTTTGTGCCAACTACCGTCGAGCCCCCGGAAAGAATCATGATAGTCGGGATTTAGCGAATCGACGCTGATACCAGCACCCATCAACCCGGCGTTTTTGAGGGCAACAACGCGTCGCTCGGTCAGTAACATGCCGTTGGTGCCAACCACCATTGACAACCCCCGCTGCGCGCCGTGGGATACCATGTGCTCCAGATCGGGTCGCAACAACGGCTCACCACCGGTCAGGACCACCATGGTCTCCGAACTACGATCGGCGACCTCATCCAGTACACTACAGACTTCCTCGCAGCCCAACTCACTTTCATCACCCCCCTTCAGCGTTTTGGCATCCAGATAGCAATGGTCGCAGGCCAGATTGCAGCGCCGAGTGAGGTTGATGGCGAGTAGGTAAAGATCGTCCATAGCAATCCGGTTTTTACTGCTCGGAGTGAAAGCGGCCGGTATCCGACCAGTTGGAACTAGAGCGGGACAGTACATCCGGCGTGATTTCATCAACACCCAGGTCCGCCGCACAACGCTCGACCTCCTTTATCACCATGCCCTGGACAAATTCGGGAATCCGCTCTATCTTCTCCAGTGCCCGCTCGCTCCAGGGCATTTTCATTGTCTGCCTGGCCGACCCCTCTGCCCAATCCTGGTACTTCTCGCCCATCAACTGGTCGGTCACTTCTAAAGCCCCCTCGCTGCGACAATATTGCTCGACCCGCTTGCGCGTCAAATCGCGCATAAAACCAGCGGGCACGCGCTCCAAACGCTGCTCAGCATCGGCTGTCCAGGGCAGCGAAGAGTGCACCTCCTCTGTCTCGGAACCAAAACCCATTGGACATTTGCCCTTTTCTCCGGTGCTCTGGGCCTTCACATCCATCAACGCCAGGATATGTGCCGGCTCAACAGTTGGACTACTATCCTGGCGGGCTCTCTTCTCCGCTCGCATTTTGAGGTTGCTGCGCAGAGACTCATCTTCAATGGATGCGGCAATGAGCTCCGCTTGCTCCGACCAATCCGGATTAAATTGGGCATCGCGCCCCGAGGATGAAGGATTATTGGCATCGGCCACGGAGGATGCGTCATCGTCCTCCCCGTGCACAACCGGACACAGGTCTCTGGTGGCCTCCGCCACAATTTTCTCGGTCACTACCGTATGGCCCATCTCCTGCGCATACCGCAAGACACCCATCCGGGCCATTCCCCGGGCAAAGGACGGTACCTTGAGCATTCGCTCCTCGGCCTGGTGGGTCCAACTGGTGGTGGCATCCGCTACAACATCCATTCGCGGCTGGTGTTCCCGCTGGCTCAGCAGTACGGCGCAATCGACATTGCGCAGCAGATTTTCTGCGTTGCCACCAATATCCAGGTCATCATCGGCATGAATACCCAGCTTGCCCATCACCAGCAGGCTAGGATTGATGTTGGCCACTTGCTTGCCAATGACCTCGTAGGGCTTGCCATCGAGGAGCGTGGTTTCTATCTCAACGCCGTAATCCCGGGCTATACTCTCGGCCACGTCCAGATGGCCCTGGTATATTTTTGCCAGGCCGGCATCAATAATGTCTTCGTGAAGTTGCTCCTGCTCCTTGAAACGAAATACTTTCCCCGCCTCCTCGGAAAGAACGGCGGCGATACGATTAAAAGCAA
>JABHWT010000239.1 GCA_018657645.1 Halieaceae bacterium
AGCCTTGCGCGCAGGGACGCGCGTCAAGGCGGGCCCGTGAAAACAGGCTGTAGCGAGGGAAGCCGAAGGCCGGGCGATGGTGTCCAAAACAGCTAACCTTTGCAGCCGTCTCCAATGTCCATCGAACAAAGTCGTATTTCCGGGGGCCGGCCTTCCGGTGGCCGGCATTCCGGGGGGCGACCATCCGCGGGCCGGACATCCGGAGGCGCACTAACTAGCCCTGCGAGAGCAAGTCGCGCAGATCGATAATAGCCGCATTAGCCCGGCTGATATAGGAGGCCATCACCAGCGAGTGATTGGCCACCGTACCAAAACCGCTACCATTCAAAATAATCGGGCTCCACACCGTGTCCTGGGTTCGCTCAAGCTCTCGAATTATCTGTCCCAGGCTCACCTGGGCATTTTTCTTACGCAAGACATCGGCAAAATCAAGTTCTGCTGCCTTGAGAAAATGAATCAGTGCCCAGGCCGTCCCCCGGGCCTCATAGAAAACATCATCAATCTCGAACCAGGATGTTTGCACAGACAATTCTGCCGGTGCCTCAGTGGACTGGGTAGCACTGCCATCCCCGCCCAGATCGGTGTTGATCCGGCGTTGGCCCACACTGGCACTCAGCCGCTGGGAGAGGCTCCCCAGGCGAGTTTCAACAGTGGCCAGCCAGTAGCGCAAATTATCCGCCCGGGCATAAAACTGTGCGTTGGTAGCGTCATTATCGGACAGGCGGTTAAAGTAGCTCCTGGTGTACTTCAGCGCACCGCGATACTCCGACTCCGTAGCAGGTAACATCCAACTGTCGGTGGCGAAATTAAAGCGCGGCTCCGCCAGTGCCAGGTCCTGGTCCTCTGTGGACTGGGATTGTGACCGACTGTGCACTTCTCGCAGGGCCCGGGCCAAATCCCTGACCTGAATGATTGCGCCATATTCCCAGTTCGGAATGTTATCCAGCCAGCTGCCGGGGGGAAACAGATCGTTGTGCAGGTATCCACCGGGCTTTTCGAGCAGGGTTTCCACCACGGTAATAAGAGCGGCGGTGGTCGCAGACCCCGTGACCACAGCTCCCCCCTGCACAGCCACCTTGGCGGCGGCGCTCTCCTTCACATTAAAGGAATCGGGTGAGCGGCTCCAGTACAGGCCGAGGATCAGCGCCAACAGCAGGTAAACACCCAGCACCACCAGTAGCCATTTAAACCATCCGCCCGATGGCACGTAATCGGCCAGATTATCGCCCCATTGCGCCAACTTATTCTTCACTGCGTCCATTCATCTCCCCTCATCCGGGCTATGCATTGTGCCCGTACCATTTATAACAGCACCTTACTCGGCGTGTCGATGTAACTTTTCTTTCGGCTCGGTCCTGCGTACTTCGGCCTGAGTACAGGCGGCCCCAGCGGATTCAAACTCGACGCACAGGCGGACCAACTCGCCTGTCACCGGCATTCTGGCCAATCCCAGTAACATCATATGGGTACCACCGGGCGCTAAACGCACGGTCTGCTCGGGAGCCAGCAACAGTTTGTCCACCTCTTCCATACGCATGATTCCACCGACTTCTCGGCTGGTATGAATCTCTACCCGGTCGGTCAGGTCTGAACTTGCACCCGTCATGTGAAGATCGCGATCACCGTGATTGGAAACGCTCAAATACGCCGCCGTTGTTGTCTGGGAGGGCGGCATGGCTCGCACCCAGGCATTGTCAATATGAACCGCTGGCGCTGGCTCTGCGGCAACGGTCGACGTGGTCATCAGTAGCCCCACTAACAGAATTGAATGTCCCGGATTAACCACTTTGCTGCTCCACTACTGAAACTATCTCCCTCGGATGGCGTCTGATCATTATACCAGTTCCTGAACCAGGCAGTGGCAGCCGGATTGGGGTGGGCGGTTTAGCCTGTTATAATGGTCGATCACACCCTGCGTCGGTGGCGAGCACAATGCAGAATTTAACCGCCTCCTACACCAATAACCTACAGGCTACTAACAGGCAACAATGAACAGAGGACTTTTAATGCGCGCCGTGCTCGCACTCCTGATACTGCTGGGCAGTAGCCTCAATATGGCCCAAACCCTAAGCCCCGGAGCGTCTCCTTTTGAGGCAGCTGCCTCCAGCCCCAGTTTTTTACCTGTCGAGAAAGCATACCAATTGGCAGTTGAGATTCAGAGTGACCAGTCGCTTCGGCTGTACTGGCAAATAGAAGACGAGTACTACCTGTACCAGCACCGCTTTGCCTTTGAACTGAGCGATGCCCAGGGCCCGATAGAGCTGGAGACGACATTCCCGCCTGCCCTGGAGCGCGTCGATGAGTATTTTGGCGAGGTGAGAGTTTACTACCAGAACGCCGATATTAGTCTGGTTCCCCAGCGCACTTCCGGCACCGCGAAACTGCTTGTCACCTCCCAGGGTTGTGCCGATGCGGGTTTGTGTTATCCACCGCAAACCCAATCCTACGATGTCGACTTTGACAGCGCGAAGGTTGTAGCCACTACACCACAGCGCCCCACCCGCGGCCTGGCTCAAGGCAAAGAACTTTCAAGCACCAGCGTCTCCACTGTACTTTACATGATGCTGATGGCGTTTTTAGGCGGAGCTATTCTCAACCTGATGCCCTGCGTTTTTCCCATACTGTCGCTCAAGGTTCTGAGCTTTGCGCAAAGTACACCCCAGGAGCGACACCTGCATAGCTGGGTGTTTGCCGCCGGTGTGGTGGTGAGCTTCCTACTGGTGGCGATGGTTTTAATTGCTCTGCAACAAGCGGGAAAAGCGGTTGGTTGGGGCTTCCAGCTTCAGTCACCGGGCTTTGTGATAGCCCTGGCCTACCTGTTTGTGGCAATGGGCTTATCGCTTTCCGGGCTGATCCAGTTAGGTAGCGGCATGATGGGCATGGGCAGCAGTCTGACCGTTCACAAAGGCCCCGCTGGCAGTTTTTTCACCGGTGTGCTTGCCGTCGTGGTCGCCAGCCCCTGCACGGCGCCTTTCATGGGCTCCGCGCTGGGCTTTGCAATGACCCAGAGCGCAGGCGTCGGACTGATCATTTTTTCCGCCCTGGGTGCGGGCATGGCAGCGCCCGTGGTGCTGTTAAGTTACAGCCCCAGAGCTCGCGGTTACATGCCTGCACCAGGTGCGTGGATGGAGACCCTGAAGCAGGTTCTGGCATTTCCCCTGTATGCCACTGCCATCTGGCTGTTGTGGGTTGCCGGGCGCCAGACCGGCGTAGATACCATGGCCGCAGCACTGATGGGTAGCCTCCTTCTGGCGCTGGGGATGTGGCTTTGGGGCTCCCATCCCAGGGCCTGGCGCAAGGGTATGGCCTTGGTGTGTATAGCAGGCGCCCTGAGTCTGGCCAGCTGGCGAGGCCTGGATAACAGCGCGGCGGCGTCCACCCACTCGTCCACAGGAAAGGTGTCCTGGTCTGAACAGGCACTGGACCAACTTCGCGCGGCCGGGTCGCCGGTATTCATCGACGTCACCGCCGACTGGTGTATTACCTGCATTGCCAACGAGCAGGCGGTGCTATTCACCGACGAAATGACCGCAGCCTTTAAGGCAAACAAGGTGGTCTACATGGTAGCCGACTGGACCAATTACGATCCGGACATTGCTCACTTCCTGCAACAGCATGGCCGCAATGGCATCCCACTGTACCTTATGTATCCTGCCGACCCTGCGAGCAAGCCAATCATCCTGCCACAGCTATTAACCAAGTCCACCGTACTGGAAGCCATTGCCGCGGTTACCAGCGAACAACCGACCGTAGTCAGCAGTTTGTAGGCCCCGCGCAACGCGGAACCCGAGGCGCCCTATTTAGCTGATTGGCATAGTGTGTTTAATCCGACCATGGCTGCCCCGCTGCTCCCTGCTTCCTCAATACAAAGAACAGCTAACTTCGCCAAAATTGCGCCTATCTGCGCCCATAATCCTATAACCAACTAATACCATAGACACCAGAGGCAAATTCCGGCACAATCCGTTATCACTTTGTGCCCATAGAGAGAGCCACCTACCATGGCGACTATTCTTGTACTGCATGGCCCCAATCTCAACTTACTCGGCCAGCGCGAGCCCGACATCTATGGCAGCACCACGCTAGCCGACATCAATGTGCAACTCGGACAAATTGCAATAGAGCGCAACCATCACCTGCTGACAATGCAGAGTAATGCGGAGTACGAACTGGTAGAGCGGGTTCAGGACGCCATGCAGGAGGGCGTTAATTTTATCCTCATTAACCCCGCTGCATTCACCCACACCAGTGTCGCCCTCAGAGATGCCCTGGCCGCCGTTGCCATTCCCTTTATTGAAATTCACCTGTCCAACACGCACGCCCGAGAGGAATTTCGTAACCACTCCTATTTCTCAGATTTGGCCGAGGGTGTTATTTGCGGCTTCGGCGCCCAGAGTTACGAACTTGGGCTACAGGCCGCCCTGCGCATTCTCGAGCAATCATAACCACTACCCGAAGAGACTTTTCTATGGACATTCGCAAGGTAAAAAAACTGATCGAGCTGCTGGAAGAGTCCAACATTGATGAGATTGAAATTAAGGAGGGCGAGGAGTCAGTGCGCATTAGTCGCAATGGCGCATCGCAAACCGTTTTGGCGGGTGGTTATGCCGCCGCGCCCGCCATGATGCATCCGGCACCGGTCGCGGCGCCCATCGTCGCGCCAGCGCCAGCTGAAGTGGCCGCCGCAGTGGAGCCCCCCCTGGCCAAGGGCCATATGGTGAACTCGCCCATGGTCGGCACCTTTTACCGTTCGCCATCGCCGACCTCACCAGTATTTATAGAAGTGGGTCAGACGGTCAAGGTGGGCGATGTCATCTGCATCGTAGAAGCCATGAAAATGATGAACCAGATTGAAGCGGACAAGGCGGGTACCATCGAGGCAATTCTGGCAGAGGATGGCGAGCCGGTTGAGTTCGATCAACCTCTTGTTGCTATCGTTTAACGCAGCCAGTGTACCTCGTCACTCAAGCAGAGGATTAAGCCATGCCCACGCTGGAAAAGGTGCTGATAGCCAATCGCGGAGAAATCGCACTACGTATTCTGCGCGCCTGCAATGAACTCGGCATTCAAACCGTTGCTGTGCACTCCCAGGCAGATCGCGACCTGATGCACGTACGGCTGGCCAGTGAAGCGGTGTGTATTGGGCCGGCCGCCTCCACCGAGAGCTATTTGAACGTGCCCGCTATTATAAGCGCAGCCGAAATTACCAACTCCACGGCCATTCACCCAGGCTATGGGTTCCTGGCAGAAAATGCCGATTTTGCAGACCAGGTAGAAAAGAGCGGATTTGTTTTCGTTGGCCCCACCGCCGATACCATCAGGCAAATGGGCGACAAGGTCTCGGCCATAGCGGCAATGAAAAGGGCTGGTGTGCCAACCGTACCCGGTTCCGATGGCCCCCTCACCGATGACAACCAGCGGACGCTCGATATCGCCAACAGAATTGGTTACCCGGTTATTATCAAGGCCGCAGCCGGCGGTGGCGGTCGCGGCATGCGGGTAGTGCATAATGAGGCGGTGCTGCTAAGCTCGGTGCAGGTGACCCAGTCGGAAGCCGCGGCAGCCTTTGGCAGCGACGTGGTCTACCTGGAAAAATTTCTCCAGAAACCCCGGCACGTCGAAATACAGGTACTGGCCGATGGGCAGGGCAATGCCGTGCACCTGGGTGACAGAGATTGCTCCCTGCAACGCCGCCATCAGAAGGTAATGGAAGAGGCCCCCGCTCCCGGCATACCAGACGCTATTCGCAGCGACGTGGCCGAGAGTTGCGTCAATGCCTGTAAAGAGCTCAATTATCGCGGGGCCGGCACCTTCGAATTCCTGTACGAGGACGGTGGTTTCTTCTTCATTGAAATGAATACCCGAATTCAGGTGGAGCACCCGGTAACCGAAATGATTTCCGGCATCGATATAGTCAAAGAGCAGCTCAGTATTGCCAGTGGCAAACCGCTGAGCCTGACACAGGACGATATCCAGTTGACCGGCCACTCCTTCGAATGTCGAATTAACGCCGAGGACCCACAGAACTTCCTACCCTCCCCCGGCACCATAAAATACTTCCACGCGCCGGGCGGCCCCGGCATCCGGGTCGATTCACACATTTACGGGGGCTACACGGTACCGCCGTTTTACGATTCCCTGATCGGCAAGATCATCAGCTACGGCGAGAACCGGGATATTGCCCTGCGCCGCATGCGCCAGGCACTGGACGAACTGATCATCGAGGGCATCCGAACCAACACGCCCTTGCATAGAAGTCTGGTGCAGGACAAGGCCTTCCAGACCGGCGGCGTGAGCATCCATTACCTGGAAAGCAAACTGGAAGATTAATGCCCTGGGTACAACTGCGCGTCGACACCCACCCGGCAGAGGTCGAGGCGCTGGAGCAACTGCTGCTCGATAGCGGCGCCGTTGCGATAACCCTCGAGGACAATGCCGACCAACCGGTGCTGGAGCCCGCCGTTGGCGAGACACCCCTGTGGAACCAAACTCGCCTCACTGGCCTGTACGATGCGGAGATTGACGTATCGGCTGTTCTGGCAACATTTCCCGCCGCACTTCTCAAGCGAATAAACCATCGACTGGAAATCCTGGAGGACAAGGACTGGGAGAGGGAGTGGATGACACACTACCAGCCCCTGCAATTTGGCCCCAATTTATGGGTTTGTCCCAGTTGGCTTGAGCCTCCCGACCCCTCGGCTACCAACCTGCTCCTCGACCCGGGCCTGGCCTTTGGCACCGGCACCCACCCCACCACCGCACTGTGCCTGACTGCACTGGCAAGCATGCCGGTTAAACAAAAATCGGTTGTCGATTACGGCTGTGGTTCGGGAATACTCGGGGTGGCTGCACTAAAGCTGGGGGCCGCTGCAGTACTTGCCGTAGACAATGACCCACAGGCCCTGGTTGCCAGTACCGACAATGCCCGGCGCAATAACATCCCCGCATCGGCACTGACCGTGGCTCTGCCCAAGGCCGTCGATCACAAGGCCCGCGCCCACACAGCCGACATTGTAGTGGCCAACATCCTGGCCGGCCCACTGATGGAATTATCCGACACCCTGCTCGGCCTGCTGCGCCCCGGCGGAAGCCTGATGCTGTCGGGTTTGATTCAGAGCCAGGCAGAGCCCCTGTGCGAGCACTATGCGGGCCGCATTGAGCTGCATGTGGCCGGAGAGAAAGACGGCTGGGTGTGCCTGCTTGGTGCCTCGACAAAAGCTCGCAATTGATCCATCACAAATAATTGATGCTTTTATGTGCAGTTTTGCTTTTCCCCCGGGGGTCGGTCGAGTATGATATCGCCTCTTTTTTCGATCATTTCCAAACCTGTCTGCGATGCTGAAGATCGGCCCTTACAAGCTGTCCAACCGCGTTGCGCTGGCCCCCATGGCCGGTGTTACCGACCTGCCTTTTCGGCGTTTGTGCCGGGAGCTGGGTGCCGGCCTGGTTGTTTCCGAAATGATCAGTTCCAACCCCCAATTAAGCCATACCCGCAAGACGCGTCTGCGCACGCAACATGATAGAGAGCCTGCGCTCCGCTCGGTACAAATTGCTGGTAGCGACCCCGATGAAATGGCCGCAGCGGCGCGTCACAATGTGACCCTGGGTGCACAAATTATCGATATTAATATGGGCTGCCCGGCGAAGAAGGTCTGCCGCAAGGCAGCCGGCTCTGCACTGTTGCAGGACCAGTCGTTGGTGACTGCCATTCTCCAGGCGGTGGTTGCAGCGGTGGATGTACCCGTAACCCTCAAGATTCGCACTGGCACATCACCGCAAACCAGAACCGGTGTTCAGATTGCTCGAATAGCCGAGGACGCAGGCATTAGCGCGCTGGCCGTTCACGGCCGAACCCGGGCCTGCAAGTTCAGAGGCGCAGCCGAATACGACACCATTGCCGCCATTGTCGCGGCGACGGAATTTCCAGTCTATGCCAACGGCGATATCACCACCCCCCAACAAGCGGCTGCGGTTATCGCCCACACCGATGCAGCAGGTGTGATGATTGGGCGTGCAGCCCAGGGTCAACCCTGGCTCTGTGGCCAGATTGCCAGCTATCTCGATACTGGCATCACGGCCCTGGCCCCTACGTCAGAGCGCCAACTCGACATCATATTGCGTCACCTGGCGGATATTCATCAGTTTTACGGCGATTTTATGGGCGTCCGTATTGCCCGCAAACACGCCGGTTGGTATTTACAACATCAGAATAACGCGGCCGATCTGCGTCAGGGGTTCAATGCCCTGACGGCACCCGAAGATCAGTTGCACTACATCAAACTCCATTTTTGCCAAAACACAGCACAAGGAATAGCAGCATGAGCAGGGCTGAAATCTTATTACAATCTCCAGCGGCCAATGACGAATCCATGGAAGGCGGCAGTCACCCCCAGCACAGCGGCCAGGGCCAGAGTCTGCGCGATTCGGTGACTGTGGCCGTGGGCAACTACCTCGAAGAACTTGATGGCCAGATGCCAACAGATGTCTACCAGATGGTGCTTGCCCAGCTGGAGGCTCCACTACTGGAGCAAATTATGGCCTACACCCGAAACAACCAGACCAAGGCGTCTATCATGCTGGGGCTCAACCGAGGCACCCTGCGCAAGAAATTGAAGCAATACAATTTGCTTGATGCCGACGCCTAAACCCTTCAATACCCTTTTTATTGAGGCCTACCCGATACCATGACCGATACCGATCTCGTCCAGGTAAAACGCGCGCTAATCAGCGTTTCCGATAAATCCGGCATTCTCGATTTTGCCACTGCCCTTCGCGAAATGGGTGTGGAGCTACTGTCAACCGGGGGCACCTATCGCCTACTCAAAGATGGCGGCCTGGAGGTGACGGAGGTGGCCGACTATACCGGCTTCCCCGAGATGATGGATGGCCGGGTAAAAACGCTACATCCCAAAATACACGGTGGCATTCTGGCGCGTCGCGGCCAGGACGATGCGGTGATGAATGAGCACGGCATCGGGGCCATCGACATGGTGGTGGTTAACCTCTACCCCTTTGAGGCGACGGTAGCCAGGCCCGATTGCTCCCTGGGAGAGGCTATTGAAAACATTGATATTGGTGGCCCGACCATGGTGCGCGCGGCCGCCAAGAATCACCGGTTCGTTACTATTGTGGCCAATGCCAGCGACTACCAGGAGGTACTGGGTGAAATGCGCGACTCTGGCGGCTCGACCTCCATGGCAACCCGTTTTAACCTGGCAATAAAAGCCTATGAACACACCGCCGCCTACGACGGAGCCATAGCCAACCATTTTGGCAAGCTGGTAGGTAACGGTAGCAACAGCTTCCCCCGTACGTTTAACAGCCAATTAAACAAAGTGCAGGAAATGCGCTACGGCGAAAACCCCCACCAGCAAGCCGCGTTTTATGTAGAGGCCAACGCACCACAGGGCGGCATTGCCACGGCCCGACAACTGCAGGGCAAGGCCCTGTCATACAATAACGTTGCCGACACCGATGCCGCACTGGAATGTGTCAAGAATTTCGTCGCGCCCACCTGCGTGATCGTCAAGCATGCCAACCCCTGTGGTGTGGCCACGGCTGCAACCATTGGTGAGGCCTATGACCTGGCCTTTGCCACCGACCCGGAATCGGCCTTCGGGGGCATCATCGCGTTCAACCGGGAACTGGATGCAGACACTGCAGCGAAGATCGTCGAGCGCCAGTTTGTAGAGGTTATTATTGCGCCCTCCGTTAGCGAGGCAGCAGCCACTGCGGTTGCGAGCAAGGAAAATGTTCGCCTGCTGGCCTGTGGCCAGTGGTCGGGGGCCGACGTGGCCGTGGATTACAAGCGGGTCAACGGCGGCCTACTGGTACAGGACCGCGACATGGGCATGGTGGGCCTTGAGCACA
>JABHWT010000269.1 GCA_018657645.1 Halieaceae bacterium
GGGGTAGCCATGATGGCCGTTAGGTCAGGGAATACCGGCGATATTGTCGCCCAACTTACTGCATTGCTGGGAGAGGATGCCGTTCGACACGAAGCCAGCGATACACTGCCGGATATTACGCTTAAACCCAGGACCACCGAGCAGGTGTCGAGTATTCTGGCACTATGCAATGCGGCGGGGCAGGCGTTGGTGCCCATCGGCGGAAGAACCGGTCTGGTTAACGGTTTGTATCAAACCCAGAGCGAATTGGGCCTGTCACTGGAGCGGATGAACGCGGTGGAGGAAATCGACTGTGAGAATCGCACAATGACGGTGCAAGCTGGCTGTATTTTGCAGGTTGCCGCAGAGGCGGCCGAACGGGAGGGGTTGCTCTTGCCGCTGGATCTGGGTGCCCGAGGGTCGGCCACTATCGGTGGCAATGTTGCCACCAATGCCGGCGGAAACCGGGTAATACGCTATGGCATGATGCGCGATATGGTGCTCGGGCTAGAGGTGGTGCTGGCCGACGGTACGGTCGTTAGCTCCCTCAATAAAATGCAAAAAAACAACACGGGTTACGATCTGAAGCATTGGTTTATCGGTGCCGAGGGGACACTGGGCGTGGTGACGCGGGGGGTACTGCGTTTGCGCTCTCTGCCCATAAGCCAGAATACCGCATTTTTAGCGGCCGACGATTTTGACTCGGTGAGCCGGTTGCTGCGTTGGGTTGATGTCAGGACAGCGGGCACACTATCTGCCTTTGAGGTAATGTGGCCCGAGTTTTATCACCATATCACCCGCGCTGGCAGCAACCATAAACCGCCATTGCCCCATGGTAGCCCGCTGTATGTGCTGGTGGAGACTCTGGGTTCTGATCAACAGGCAGATGCAGAGAACTTTGAGAACATGCTGGCCGGTGCCCTGGAGGAGGGGTTGGTGACTGATGCCATACTGACCCGGTCGCAGTCGGAGCGCAATGCACTATGGGAGATTCGGGACGACGTTCTGGAGCTGTTTAGTCTCGGGCCAACGGTCACCTTTGATATCAGCCTGACCCTTGACAAGATGGAGGCCTTTGTCGAGGATGTTCGATCCCGAATGAGCGCATTTGCACAACCCATTTGTGTTATCTTTGGCCACCTTGGCGATGGCAATCTGCACGTTATGATTGGCAGTAAGGATCTTGGCGAGTTTGACCCACTGGCTCTGGAGGCAATGCTATACACAATTGTCGAGCAGTATCAGGGTTCCGTCTCTGCAGAGCACGGTATTGGTCTGGCCAAACGAGAGCACTTACACTGCAGCCGCAATGAGGCGGAACTGGAGCTGATGTGCAAAATGAAGCGAATGATGGATCCCAACAACATATTAAATCCCAATAAAATCCTCGCGACTGCGCAAGTGGCTGCACTCGATGAGCCGCAACAGTAAATAATTGGAGCAACAAACTATGAACGGAGCAGAGAGCCTACTCACTACCCTGGTGAACAACGAGGTGGAAGTGTGTTTCACCAACCCCGGCACATCGGAGATGCATTTTGTCGCGGCCCTGGACGAGGTGGCTGGTATCCGCTGTGTGCTGTGCCTATTTGAAGGCGTCATCGCGGGGGCTGCGGATGGCTACGCGCGAATGGCGCGCAAACCGGCATCAACCCTGCTGCACCTGGGGCCAGGACTCGGTAATGCCCTGGCAAATACCCACAATGCCAAAAAGGGCAGCTCGCCGATGGTCAATATTGTTGGTGACCACGCGACCTACCACGTGCAGTACGATGCACCTCTCACCTCTGATATCGAGGGGATTGCAGGCCCGGTGTCGCACTGGGTTCATACCTCTGCGGCAGCTGGGGATATTGCCGCCGATGCCGCCGAAGCAGTATTGCAGGCGGGCAATGATCGGGTTGCCACTCTGATACTTCCGGCAGACGTGTCCTGGGGAGATAACCCCAATGGGCCCGTAGATGCCGTTGTCAAGAATCCGCCCCCGGCAGTGGCGGAGGCGCTGATCGAACAGGCTGTTGAGAAACTAAAATCCGGCACAAACTGCATGTTAATGATTGGTGGTCGAGAGGTGACTGCACAGCGAGGACTGCTGTTGAGCCGAATTGGCAAAGCCACCGGTGTCAAAGTGAGTACCGATACCTTTCCCGCACGAGTGGCAAGGGGCGCCGGCACCGCAACCCTGGAGCGGCTGCCCTACCTGGCAGAGTTTGCCATCGATACCCTCAAGGACGTCGAGAACCTGATTTTAATCGGAGCAAAGTCACCGGTGTCCTTTTTTGCCTATCCGAATGTGCCCAGTGTCATTGCGCCCCAGAGCTGTGAGGAGCTTGTGCTGGCCACCGCTCAGGAGGATATTGATCAGGTGCTTGAGGCACTGCTGGAGAAGTTGGGTGCCGCGGATGTGGAGCCCGACATTCACCCCTTGTCAGTACCAGACCTGCCCACCGGGGCACTGGATGGCATTTCAATTGCCACCGCAATTGGCCATTATTTGCCAGAGAATGCGGTTGTGGTCGACGAGGGGATTACAGCGGCCTTCGCCTGTTATACGACCATGGAAAGCGCCCGACCCCACGACTGGTTGAGTCTGACAGGCGGCTCCATTGGATGGGGGTTGCCCGCAGCGGTAGGTGCAGCCATTGCCTGCCCCGATCGCAAGGTCGTTTGCCTGGAAGGCGATGGCAGCGCCATGTATACCATCCAGGCTCTTTGGACCATGGCGCGTGAAAATCTGGATGTTACCGTCGTGATTTTCAATAACGCCAAGTATGCCATCCTCGAGGTGGAGTTCGCCCGCACCGGCGCCCGGGGTGGCGTACCAGGTCCCAAGGCCGCCAGTACCCTGGGCATTGGTTCACCAGACCTGGATTTCGTGGCCCTTGCAAGCGGAATGGGTGTACAGGCCTCGCGGGCAACGACCGCGGAGGAGTTCAGTGCCCAGTTCGCAGCGGCCATAGAGGCAAGTGGACCGCGCCTGATAGAGGCCATTGTACCCGCAATGTGATAGGCCAGCTCAGTGGATAGCGTGTTCAATGCGCTTCAGTGGTAATTGAACTTAAGTCAGTACCATTCAATCAGAGCTGTCTGAAGTCTCCTCGTGCATTCAGTGCTCCCTCGATATCAGCGGGTTCGCGGAGTCGTTTACTACCTTCAAACAACATCGCGGCCCGGGGAAGGTAGTTGCGCAGATACACCAGCCTCATTGGTATCCGTATGGTCAAGTGGTGTGATTTGGCATTGTTAAGAACTGCCTTAGATGCCCGTGTACTGAGGTGGTCTATGATGTAAACTGGGGCGCTGGCGAAAAATAGAATTGGAAGCAAAATATGCAAAACGATATTGTTGCCCAGGGCCTGGAACTGATGCTGTATGGCATGGGTACCGTGGTGGTGTTTCTCGCTGTGCTGGTTGTGGCAACGCTGCTGATGTCGTGGGTGGTCGGTCGCTTTTTCCCCGAGTTGGAGAGTGCTGAAGTATCGACAGTGGGTTCGGCGCGTACTTCCGGGTCCACGGCGCAGGATGCAGATCTGGTGGCGGTCATCACTGCCGCGATTCACAGGTATCGTCAGGATCATAAATAGCCGACTTGCCCGCCGGGGTGTTTCGGGTTCGAATTGGATGAAGGGGTTTTACTCGCATGGAAAATAAACAACGTCCTTTGGGCATTACTGAAGTCGTTCTCAGGGATGCTCACCAATCGCTTTTTGCCACGCGATTACGGTTGGAAGACATGTTACCAATTGCGGCGAAGCTGGATGCAGTGGGGTTCTGGTCACTGGAGACCTGGGGTGGCGCCACCTTTGATTCCTGTATTCGCTACCTGGGAGAGGACCCGTGGGAGCGCATTCGCGAGCTTAAGAAAGCGATGCCCAATACGCCGCAGCAGATGTTGTTTCGAGGGCAGAACATTCTGGGTTACAGGCATTATGCCGACGACGTGGTGGAGAAATTTGTCGAGCGTGCGGCCTACAATGGTGTCGATGTGTTTCGGGTATTCGATGCAATGAACGATATGCGCAATATTGAAACAGCGCTCAAAGCCGTGCGTGCGGTTGAAAAACACGCTCAGGGTACGATCTCATACACCCTGAGTCCGGTACACAATATCGATATGTGGGTGGAGCAGGGCAAGCGTATCGAGGACATGGGTGCCGACTCCATCGCCATCAAGGACATGGCGGGTCTGCTTCGTCCCGCCGTCGGTTACGAACTGGTCAAGCGCCTGAAAGCATCCTGCGACATTCCCATTCATATGCATTGCCACGCCACTACCGGAATGTCTACCGCCACTATCCTCAAGTGCTCGGAGGCGGGTATTGATAATGTCGATGCATCTATTTCATCAATGTCCATGACCTATGGCCACTCGCCGACAGAATCAGTGGTAGCGATACTCCAGGGAACGGATCGGGAAACCGGTCTGGATATTGAAAAGCTGGAAGAAATTGCCGCTTATTTTCGTACTGTACGAAAAAAGTACGCACAGTTTGAAGGCTCCCTGCGCGGTGTCGATTCCAGAATTCTGGTCGCTCAGGTTCCGGGCGGCATGTTGACCAACATGGAGAGCCAGCTCAAGGAGCAGGCAGCGGGCGACAAGCTCGATGAGGTGTTGGCCGAGATACCCCGAGTGCGCGAGGACCTTGGCTTTATCCCCCTGGTGACGCCGACCTCGCAAATTGTCGGTACTCAGGCAGTGATTAACGTATTGACCGGCGAGCGCTATAAGTCTATTACCAAAGAGACCGCTGGTGTACTGAAGGGCGAGTACGGTGCGACGCCGGCGCCGGTTAATTCGGAATTGCAGCAGCGGGTCCTGGAGGGAGCAGAGCCTATTACCTGCCGACCTGCCGATGTGTTGGAGGCGGAGCTTCAGACATTGACAGAGGAATTGAGAGCGCTGGCGACCGAAAAATCCATCTCGCTTACCAGTGGGGCCTCCGAGGTGGATGATGTGCTTACCTATGCCCTGTTTCCCCAGATTGGATTGAAGTTCCTGGAAAATCGTGGCAACCCCGAAGCGTTTGAACCAGTACCTGACGGTGCCCCACCCGGCGGTGCGGCACCCAGCACTGCGGCGTCTGCCGAGGTGGCTAAAGCAGCCCCCGGCTCCAATGATCCGGCGGTATACTCGGTTACTGTCAATGGCCAAAACTATGTAGTCGAAGTGGAGCAGGGAGGCGAGGTCTCTTCAATTGCGGCGCCGGTTGCCCAGACTTCCCCGGCTAGCGGTGAGCCTCTACCAGCACCACTGGCCGGTAATATATTCAAGGTAAATGCCGCAGTGGGTGATACCTTGGCGGCGGGCGATGTGGTTGTCATCCTGGAGGCAATGAAAATGGAGACAGAGGTGCGGGTTCCACACGCTGGAACGGTTGTCTCTGTGGATGTAAAAGTCGGTGATTCTGTTGCAGTGGGTGAAACCCTGATTACCCTTGATTCATGAATAAATTATCGACCTTGTGGGGCGCCTCTGGTTTGGCGCAGATGGAAGTCGGGCAGGCTTTTATGATCCTGATCGGTTTGCTTCTACTGTTCCTGGCTATTCGCAAGGGCTTTGAGCCTTTGCTATTAGTGCCCATAGGCTTTGGTGGAATACTGGCTAATATACCGGGAGCCGGAATGGCATACTCGGCACTGGAAAATGCGGTGTACTCGGGCGATGCGGCGGTCCTGGCACAACTGGCAGACCTGGTGGGAGTGGCAGTTTCCGATGGTGGCAAAGAGCTGCTTGCGGCGCTTGCCGGCGCGGGTGCAGAAGTCAAGGTTCAGGCAGGTCAGCATGTAGCGGATGCCGGCTTTAACGATGGCATACTCTACTTA
>JABHWT010000256.1 GCA_018657645.1 Halieaceae bacterium
CCGACAATGTTCTTGCCAATATCGTGCACATCGCCCTTTACAGTAGCCATCAGAATTTTACCATTGCTACTGCTGCCCTCGCTCTTTTCGCGCTCTATAAAGGGCTGCAAATGTGCCACTGCCTGCTTCATCACACGGGCGCTTTTTACGACTTGAGGCAGAAACATCTTGCCCTCGCCAAACAGGTCGCCAACCGTGTTCATGCCGTCCATTAGCGGCCCTTCGATTACTTCAATAGGGTGTTCAAATTGCAACCTTGCAGCTTCCGCATCCTCCACAATCCAGGTGTTTATGCCCTTGACAAGCGCGTGCGTGATTCGACTGGCCACCGGTTGTTCCCGCCAGCTGAGATCCTCCTTGGGTCGGCTGCGATCCGGGCCGTCCCGGTACTGTTCCGCCAGTTCCAGAAGGCGCTCGGTGCTGTCATTCCGACGGTTAAGAATCACATCCTCAACCGCATCGCGTAATTCGACAGGCAATTCGTCGTAAACGCCTAACTGCCCTGCATTCACAATCCCCATATCCATGCCGGCCAGAATGGCGTGATACAGAAATACGGAGTGAATCGCCTCGCGCAATGGGTTATTGCCACGGAACGAGAAGGACACGTTGCTAACGCCCCCCGAGACCAGACTGCCGGGCAAGTTTTTCTTGATGAACCGGGTGGCCTCAATAAAATCCAGGGCGTAGTTATTGTGTTCGTCGATACCCGTGGCAACGGCGAAAATATTGGGATCAAATATGATGTCTTGCGGCCAAAAGTCCGCCTCGTCAATCAGCAAGTGGTATGACCGCGAGCAGATCTCCTGCTTGCGACTCAGGGTGTCGGCCTGCCCCTGCTCGTCAAATGCCATGACGACCACGGCGGCACCATAGCGCCGGCACAGACGCGCTTTGTCGAGGAAGGCCTGCTCTCCTTCCTTTAAACTGATGGAGTTAACAATGGCCTTGCCCTGAATGCACCTCAGGCCGGCCTCTATTACCTCCCACTGAGAGGAGTCGACCATGATAGGAACCCGGGTAATATCCGGCTCAGAGGCAATGAGGTTGAGGAATGTAACCATTGCCTCCTGGGCGTCGAGCATGCCCTCATCCATATTGATATCAATAATCTGTGCGCCATCCTCTACCTGAGTGCGAGCGACACTGAGTGCGGCCTCGTAATCACCTGCCAGAATCAGGCGTTTGAACACTGCCGAACCCGTTACATTACAGCGCTCCCCCACGTTGACGAACAAGCTGTCCCGCACGATATTAAACGGCTCCAGGCCGCTAAGCCGACAGCCCGGCTCGATCTCAGGTCGTAGGCGCGGCTTAGAACCCGCCACCGCTTCGGCAATGGCTCGAATGTGGTCGGGCGTCGTTCCGCAGCAGCCACCCACCAAATTAAGAAAACCGCGGCTGGCGAAGTCCTTAACATCCTCGTGCATATCCGAAGCCGTTTCGTCGTATTGACCAAAAGCGTTGGGTAAGCCTGCATTAAAATGACCGCTGAAATAACAGCTGGCAACGGAGGCAAGTTCCTCCACAAAGGCATGAATTTCCTTGAATCGGCGGCCGCAATTGCTGCCCACAATCAACGGCCTGGCATGCGCCACTGAATTCCAAAAAGCCTCCGGGCTCTGGCCGGAGAGATTGCGGCCACTGATATCCGGATAGGTCACCGATATCATAAGCGGCAATTCTACGCCGCGATGCGCAAAGACCTCCTGTATTGCAAATATGGCAGCCTTGGCATTGAGAGTATCAAAGATAGTCTCGACCATCAGAAGGTCGACCCCCCCGTCGATCAGGGCCTCTGTGGCCACGGCATAGTCGGCCCGCAGGGTTTCAAAATTGATATTCCGCGCTCCCGGATCATTAACATCCGGAGATAGCGAGGCGGTGCGAGGCGTCGGGCCAAGCACACCGGCAACAAAGCGGGGTTTATGCGGCGTGCGTACGGTCATCTCATCGGCAGCCTGGCGAGCAATATGGGCTGCAGTCCGATTCAACTCGGCCGCGGTGTCTTCCAGGCCATAGTCAGCCTGAGCGACAGCGGTGCTATTGAAACTATTGGTTTCGATAATGTCGGCACCGGCCTCCAGAAAAAGCTGGTGAATTTGGGTTATGACATCGGGTCGGGTAAGCGACAAAATGTCATTGTTACCCTTGAGGTCTGTAGGATGTGCCGCAAAGCGCCCACCTCTATAATCTACCTCTTCCAACTCCCTCTGTTGCACCATGGTGCCCATCGCGCCATCCAGCACCAGGATACGTTGTTGCAGGGCTTGCTCGAGAGGGGAGGCGCTGGAGGTCATGATAGTAACAGGTCCTTGGTTATTCATACTGTGGGAAAAAAGCCGTGTATCTTAACAGAAATCAGGGGCATTTTTCGGTGAAAATACCCTCCGGCTGTGGTTTGCACCGCAACAAGTCGTGCTTTTTTGCAGAAATTTGATAGAATACTTGAGTAATTTACTCGGAATGGAAAACAAGATGGTCACCATTACTGAATCTGCCCGCG
The DNA here is from genome assembly GCA_018657645.1 of Halieaceae bacterium. Taxonomy (GTDB): domain Bacteria; phylum Pseudomonadota; class Gammaproteobacteria; order Pseudomonadales; family Halieaceae; genus JBALVT01. The sequence continues at coordinate 2,507 of JABHWT010000256.1, forward strand.
AGTACCTGGCTGAACTCCTGTCAAAACAGGAGGATGCTCTGGGTATCCGGATGTTTATTAGTCAACCCGGTACTCCACGGGCCGAGACTTGTGTCGCATACTGCCGCAGTGACGACATGCAGGACGACGATACCAAGGTTGAGTACGGCGCCATCACTGCCTACTTCGAGGCCCACAGTCTGCCTTTTCTGGTCGACGCACTGGTGGATTACTCCAAGGACAGAATGGGCGGCCAGTTGACCATTAAAGCACCCAACGCCAAGTTGCCCCAGGTCAATGAGGATAGCCCTCTGACAGACCGAATCAACTACGTACTCTACAACGAAGTGAATCCGGCACTGGCCGGGCACGGCGGAGAAGTGAGCCTGATAGAAGTCACCGAGGACAATTACGCAATTCTAATGTTCGGCGGTGGTTGCCAGGGTTGTGGAATGGTTGATCAGACCCTGAAAGGCGGTGTTGAAAAAACGCTGCTGGAGCAATTGCCGCAACTCAAGGGCGTTCGGGACATGACCGACCATAGCGATACATCACACGCGTATTACTAAAGCGCCTTTTATTGCTACCATGGAATGCCTGCTCTCACACGTATTGCAGGCGAGCGGGCAGCGCTTCTTTTAGCCTATCGCGCATCTCGAGCAGGCAGGTTTCTGTCGTCGCCCAGTCAATACACCCGTCGGTTACCGAAACGCCGTAGCGTAGTTGTGACAAGTCCTCTGGTATGGATTGATTGCCAGCTTTTAAGTTGCTCTCAATCATCAGGCTGGTAATGGAGCGATTGCCCGCCAGAATCTGGCCCACGATGTCATCCACAACCAGTGGTTGCAATTCTGGCTTTTTGCCAGAGTTGGCGTGACTGCAATCGACCATGATGTTCTGCTTTAGCCCGGCGTTGCCCAGTGCTTCTTCGCAGAGCTTTATGTGAACTGAATCAAAATTTGGGCCTGTGCTGCCCCCGCGTAATACTATGTGTCCATAGGCGTTGCCGTGGGTGGTAAAGAGCGACACCTGCCCCTGACGGTTAATTCCTAAAAAGCGGTGAGGACTGGCGACCGACCCCAGGGCGTTTATGGCCACAGTCAAACCACCATCTGTTCCGTTTTTAAAACCCACGGGACAGGAGAGGCCACTAGCTAACTCCCGGTGAGTCTGGGACTCTGTAGTACGCGCTCCAATGGCCGACCAACTGATCAAGTCCTGCAGGTACTGCGGTGAAATGGGGTCCAGTGCCTCGGTGGAAGTTGGCAGACCCAACTTCAGAATGTCCATTAACACTTTTCTTCCCAGATGCAAGCCCTCTTCGAGTTTAAACGTGTCATCCAGATAGGGGTCGTTGATCAGCCCCTTCCAGCCTACCGTGGTACGGGGCTTCTCAAAATATACCCGCATTACCAGATACAGGCTGTCCGAGACTTTGTCGGCAAGTGCCCTTAGTCGTCGAGCGTAGTCCAGGGCCGCTTCCGGGTCGTGGATGGAGCAGGGGCCAACGACTACAAACAGACGGTGATCCCTGCGCTCCAGTATGTCCTCAATAATCTGGCGACTGGCGGTTACCGTATCTCGCACGGTTGAGGACATGGGGATGGCCTGCTTGAGTTTCTCCGGCGTGATCAACACGTCCTGGGAACTGACGTTCACGTTATGTACTTCGATGTTGCTCATTGGTAGTTACCTGATAGAGTACTTCTGTGCGCAACGCCATGAACCTGGCGGGCGCGATATTCTATAGCAGCGCAGCCTCTTTGGGTAGCCGGGCTCTGAAAGTTGCAAAATGCGTGATGAGGTATACCGATGGGAGGTATCGTTGCCCGATTACAGCACCCAGAAACTCTATGATTTAGAGCCTGCTATGCCACTGGTATTGGCTGGCTATACCTTGCTAACACCCAACTTGCGTCTGGCACGGCGAATCAAGACGGTGTGGGACCAGGCTCGGGTAAACGCCGGCGATCAGGTCTGGCAACCGATACGGGTCATGCCACTTGAGCTATGGCTGGAACAACAGTGGCAGCGGGCAGTGATTATGGAGCTGGTCCCGGCCAATGTAATCGTTAGCACAGGCCATGCACTGGAACTGTGGTACCAGGTAGTGATTGAGCAAGAGAACCGGTCCAATAGTTACAACCTGTTGCAACCCGGTATTGCGGCGAGCATGGCCAATAAGGCCAGAGAAACCCTGTTAGGGTGGCAAGTAAATACTGAAGATTCGGTGATTCGACAGGAGTTTGAACTAGCTACTGACAGCGCAACCTACCTTAAATGGCAGGCGTTGTTTGAGCAACGTCTGGCCGAAAAAGCACTAACAACCCGCGTCGACGCAATCTCGCAACTACTTACCTGTGCACCACTGCTTCCCAAATCCCGTGTTGCCCTGATGGATTTTGATGACATTTCGCCGTTGTTTCAATCCTGCCTGGACGTGCTGTGTGACGATATAAAGCGGCCGCAACAGCGTCTGGAACCAGGTCGGAGAACTGCTCGTGCTTTTGTCGACAAGCGATCTGAGTTATTGGCAGCGGCTCACTGGGCCAAAAGTGAAAGCGACCGGGACCCTGCGGCAACCATTGGTATTATCGTGCCCGACATGGCGGCAGATAGACCTGTGCTGGAGTATTTTTTGCGCCAGGAATTTGATTGCCTGGGCGAAAACTACCAGAGCCTGCCGGTCAACTTTTCAGCAGGTATGCCGCTAGATAAAGTACCTCTGGTACGGGACGCGCTGCAGCTTCTGAGCCTGGGGCTTGGTCGAATAGCCTTGCACGAACTCATTGCCCTGCTGCAGTCTCGCTTTTTGATTCTTGCAGACGCCGGTACACCCGGCCTGGTCGAGTTAATCACGGAACTCTTTGACGATGGGCTCGAAACTGTCGCGGTGGCAGAACTGCGCCATCGGGCCAGCCAGATTAAGGTCGGTGAGTCAACGGGCCTGAGCCTGGGACGGCACCTGGTATCGATGGCTAGAATGCAGGGATTGAACAAGGTCGTATTGCCCTCGGCCTGGATCCCGATTATCGATGACGTACTCGCCTTGTGGGGGTGGCCGGGTAGCGGCCCTCTGGATTCGCTGGAATACCAGCAGGTTGAGACGTGGTTTGACGTGCTGGATGAATTTTCCGGATACGATACAGTCTGTGATGCTCTGTCTCTGGAATCTGCCTTGTTACTTCTTGGCACCTGTTGCAGCCGCCATGTCTTTCAGCCTCAGAGCGCGGACAGTAGCATTCAGGTGCTGGGAGCACTGGAGGGTGCCGGATTGGCCTTTGATCATTTGTGGATCTGTGGTATGCAGAGTAGCCAGTGGCCAGCGGCTGCCAGCCCAAATCCGTTAATTCCGGTCCACTTACAGCGCCAATTGCAAATGCCCCACGCAACGCCAGAACGACAGTGGTCTTTTGCCAGCGCGCTTATGAGGCAGTACACGAGAAATGCAAAGCTGCTGAATGCAAGTTACAGCCAATTGGTAGATGGGGCTCCAGAGCTCGGCAGTACACTATTGGAGCCCTTCGACTGGATCGATGGGGAAAATGAGGAGCAACGGGGACCTGCTTCACGACACCAATTGCATATGCGAGGTCTGGAATTTGTCGAAGATAACCAGGCACCGACGGTCTGCGCGGAGGAGTTGACCGCTCTGGCAGGAGGCAGCGCCGTGCTGGAGGACCAGTCCAGCTGTCCTTTTCGAGGCTTTGCCATGCGGCGCCTAAAGGCCGTGCCCCTGAATCGGTTTGGCGTGGGCTTGTCGGCTGCCGAGCGCGGGTCGTTATTGCACAATGCGCTCTATATTTTGTGGGGCACTCTGGAGGGCAGTGAGGCTCTCACTGCATTGGACGACAATGAACTGGCCGAGCACATAGAAGCCGCGGTTCTAAGTGCACTGCGCTCAAGCACATCCAGAGGTAGGCCGCCCATTAGCGTCGCCAGTCGAAATCTGGAGCGGCAGCGCCTAATCTCACTGCTTGGCGAGTGGATGGCGTTAGAGCGCCGCCGAAGCGAATTTGTCATTCATGCCCGCGAAGAGACCATCCAACTGTCGCTGGAGCAACTGAAAATTACGCTGAGAGTCGATCGGATCGACCGCCTGCCGGATGGCTCACTACTCGTTATTGACTACAAGTCTGGTCGTTGCAAGCTGCGGGATTGGCTTGGCCAGCGACCTGCGAGGCCCCAGTTATTGCTCTACGGTATCGCAGCGACCCAACCCCTGGCTGGCTTGACCTATGCACAGGTGCGCAAGCGAGACTGTCAGTTCATCGGTGCTGGAAAGGTGGAGGCAGCGCCTGGGATTGCTACCGACATCCCCAAACTGGTTGGCGATTCGATGCATGTCGAGGATTGGGACAGTCTCACCGCTCTTTGGCGGGAGCACTTGACCCGCTTGGCGAGCGAATTCATCGCCGGAAATGCACGGGTAGACCCATTGACACCTGACAGTTGCACCTATTGTGGTTTACAGGCCCTGTGCAGGACGGGCGATGTGGCACTGGTTGAGGCTGCCCCTTGAAGATTGTCGATGCAAGTCAACGCAGTCGAGCAATTGATCCACTGGCCAGTTATTGTGTCAGTGCGCCGGCGGGGTCGGGTAAAACCGAATTGCTGATACAGCGCTTTCTGGCATTATTGGCCCGGGTGGAGAGGCCAGAGCAGGTGTTGGCCATTACGTTTACCCGCAAAGCAGCGGCGGAAATGCGCGAGCGAGTGCTGGCGGCTCTTGTTGACGCCCTTCGCGATGTCCCCTGTAGTGGAGAGCACCAGCATCAGACCCGCCGACTCGCGCTTGCGGCTCTGGAGCTCGATAAACGCTTCAAGTGGCAGTTAACGGACAATATCGCACGCCTCAATATCAAGACCATCGACAGTTTTTGTGCCGTGTTGACCCGTCAAATGCCGGTGCTTAGCGAATTCGGAGGGCAGGTTAGCGTAACGGACGATACAGTCGATCTCTATGCTGAAGCGGTGCTGGGCCTGTTCCAAATGCTGGACAGCAATCACCCGGTTGCAGATGACCTTGCCGCATTAATGTTGCACTTCGACAACGATTGGAATCGATTACACGCGCTGTTGCTCGAGATGCTGCCGCGGAGGGATCAGTGGCGAGACTACATAGGCGTTCACAAGCAGGCCGAGGAGGCGGAATCCTATCTGCGCCGCGCTGTACGCAACATTGTTCTGGACGCACTGGCTAGCCTCAACGCCAAACTTAACCCCTACACCGAGGAAATCCTGGATCTGCAACGCTACGCCGCTGCTAATCTGAAACAGCCTGTACCGACCGGATTTCCGTCCGTCGAGGTGGAAGATCTCTCCCGATGGCGCAGTGTTCGGCAGCTACTGTTAACCGCCGATAAAAAGGGAAAATGGCGGGCCCGTGCCGATAAACGCATGGGCTTCCCACCTGGGGCTGGCGAGCCACAGCGGCGCAAGGATCAACTCAAAGAACTGGTTGCGCAGTTGCTGGAAATCGACGAGCTGCTGGCCGAGCTGGCCGGGCTGACCCTGTTACCGGAAATGGACTCGCAGAGCGAATCCTGGGCGCTGGTTCTGCACTTATCCAGAATCCTGCCGCTACTCGCGGCCCAACTGCTGCTGGTATTCCAACGCCATGGTAAAGTAGACCATTGCCAGGTAGCGCTTTCTGCGCTTCAGGCCCTGGGCGATGACGAGGCGCCGACTGAACTAGCTTTGCGCCTGGACTACCAGATGCAGCATATTTTGGTAGATGAATTTCAGGACACGGCCATCAACCAGTTTGAACTGGTGCGTCGGTTAACCCGCGGCTGGGGGCAGCACAATGCCCAAAACCCGCAGCAACCTCGTACCATCCTGATAGTGGGTGATGGGATGCAATCGATATACGGTTTTCGCGATGCCAACGTAGGCCTGTTCCTGCGGGCCGCCCAGGAGGGGTTTAACGGTGTTGCACTGACGCCGTTGACCCTGCGGACTAACTTTCGCTCTGACCAAGGCATTGTGCATTGGGTGAATCGATCCTTTGCCAGCGCATTTCCGGCGCACGGTGATGCCAGTCAAGGCCAGGTGAGCTTTACCCCGGCGACTGCTGTCAGGCCCGAGGTTTTAACACCAGCGGTGGAACTGCATGGCTTTTACGGCGAGGCCGCCAGGGCCGGGGAAATCGAGTTTATCTGTGACTGGGCGCAGCAGGGCGCAAAGGATGCGAGCTGCCAAAGTATAGCGATATTGGGTCGTACTCGCACCCAACTCCAGGCCATTCTTGGAAAATTGAGACAACAAAATATCGCATACTCGGCCCAGGGTATCGATAGCCTGGCTAATGCCACCACTGCCCTGGATCTACTCAGCCTTTGTCGTGCGCTAGCAAACCCCGCCGACAGGGTGGCCTGGATGGCCATTTTGCGCGCCCCCTGGTGTGGTCTGAGCCTGAGTGACTTACACCTTATCGCCACCTTCGAGGGCCCGAATGGTTACCCGCCAGTAGGGGCAGTACTAGGCGAGCAGGAACTGGTGGAGCAATTGTCTAGCGATGGTCAGGCGAGGGTGGCTCACCTGTTTTTTGCCATCGAACAGGCCCGTCGAACGCGCGATCGACTGGCCCTGCGAGTCTGGGTAGAGCAATTGTGGTTGTCTCTGGGCGGCCCCGCGACAATTATGGAGCCCAGTGGCCTGGAGGATGCAGAGCGCTTTTTCCAACTACTTGAGAAAGCCGAGATGGAGGGAGTGGGACTGCGACCGGACTGGCTGCTCAATCGACTTAACAAGCTCTATGTGGACTCCGGCGACCCCCACAGCAAAATTCAGATAATGACCTTGCACAAGGCCAAGGGGCTTGAGTTTGATTGGGTTATCATTCCCCAGACAGACCGATTACCGCGCGCTAATACACGCCAGTTATTGCTCTGGGACGAACATACAAATGCCAGTGGCCAGCGTTCATTCTTGCTGGCTGTCGACGACAGCAGCATAAACGAGGGGCCCACCCTGTATAACTGGCTACAAGCGCAGCAGGTACGCAAGGGGCTTGCGGAAACCACACGTCTGCTATACGTGGGAGCTACCCGGGCTGTACAGCGCTTACTAGTTACCGCCGGCCTTAATTTCGAGCCATCCCGGGCAGACTTTAAACCTCCCTCGGACCGCTCATTGCTGGGTAGCATTTGGCCTGTATTTAGCGACCAGATGAGCAGCCACGAGGTACTGCTGGATCAGGATGGTAGTGACCTGCAAGCAACGGGCCGCAATCTCAGACGGATTCACCGAAGTCTGCTCACTGTAACCGACAGTGTCAAAGCCGAACCTACCGCAGCCAATAGCCCCGTTCGGGCGGGCAATCGAATTGAGCGCTATACAGGTACCGTAGTGCACCTTGCTCTGGAGGGTCTGGCAGAGCGCGAGGAACTGCCGGACTGCAGCAGCGCCTCCGATCACAGGCTGTGGACATTTGAGTTGCGTCGCCTGGGGCTGGATGGACCCAGTCTACACAGGGCATTAACGGGTGTGGTGGATTCTGTAAACCACGTGCTAGCTGATCCGGATGGGCGCTGGATACTGTCTTCGAGTCATCGGGAGGCACACAGCGAGTGGCCATTGAGCTGTGTGCAGAAAAATGGTCGCCTGGCAGATATTATTGTTGACCGAACCTTTATCGACGTCGAAACCGGCACCCGCTGGCTAGTGGACTACAAAAATAGCAAGCCCAATGTCGCAGAAACCCTGGCTGAGTTTCTGTCCAGGGAGGAGGCGTCCTATAGCGATCAACTGGAGCGTTACAGGCTGGCCCTTAGTCACATTGGGCCACAACCCGTACAGGCTGCGCTTTACTTTACTACCCTGGGCTATCTGCATCGCGTTGGAGGGCAAACCACGTCCACTGATAGGTAGTGGATGCGGACTTTGCGCATCGGGCTGCGTTTCAAATGCAAAAAAAACGAGTACTATGAGCCCTATGGTCAATAACTTTAACGAACGGTCTGTGGCTCTGGAATCCTGGTATAGCCGAGGTAACGGTCGCTATATCCTCGACCAGACCAGGGCCGCGTTGCAGGAAATGCTAACCACTTCCTTTGGTTACCATATCCTGCAAATGGGCATCACGCGACAACATCGTTTGTTTGACGACAGTTTGATAAATCACAAAATATATCTGTCCGGGAGAATTGGAGGTGATGTAGGCCTGGTTGCTCGTGGCGATGCCTTACCCCTGGAAGGTGATAGTATTGATACTCTGGTTGCGCACCATTGTCTCGATTTTGCCAGTGATCCCCACCAGGTGCTAAGAGAAATGCAGCGTGTATTAGCGCCACAGGGTCAGCTGATGATAATCGGTTTCAACCCCTATAGCCTTTTGAGATGCAGTACCTTATTGCGAGGCTTATCCCGTGAATCCCTATGGCATCATCACCACCCAATCAGCAATAATCGACTCACTGACTGGCTGCGTTTGCTCGGTTGCGAGGTTCAGAGCACCCACCATCTTTATGCAGTACCTCCTGCCGGGGCCGGTAAGCTCCAGCAGAGGGTCGCACAATGTGACCTTTGGTCCCGCGAGCGCAATTTGCCGGTGGGTGGCTTATACATTGTGCACGCAATCAAGCAGGTATCTGCATTACACCCGCCGCGCCGACGACTGCGTTTTGGCCGCAATCGGCTGA
>JABHWT010000329.1 GCA_018657645.1 Halieaceae bacterium
CGTTAGTTTCAGTTGCGCGCTATCGGCATACAGTCGGTCAAGCCTCTCTCGAATATTGGTTACTGCCATCCCCATTCCATGGTTGCTCCCCGACAATCCGGGGCCATTATCAATAACCCGCACAGTAAAGCTAGAGTCTTTCGTTTCTGCCTCTACTGTTACTGACAGGGGTGAAAACTGGCCTTCCAGGCCATGCTTGATGGTGTTCTCAACCAGGGGCTGCAGTGAGAACGGTGGAATTGACTGCTGTTCATCGCCAGGATCAATACTGATTTCATAGTGCAATCGATCGCCGAATCGGGCCTTCTCAATCGCCAGGTAGTTTCTGACTACATTCAGCTCCTGGTGCAGCGGAACGGTGTCCTCATCCGGTGCAGACAAGACTGCTCGCATGAGTTCAGAAAGCCGTTCAATGGTTTTTTCCGCGAGTTCCGGCTCCTCCCGGACAAAGCTGTGTATCGAGTTGAGCGTATTAAACATAAAGTGAGGTCTGATTTGAGCGCGCATGGCATCCAGTTCCGCGCGCGCGGCAAGGGTAGAGAGTTCCTCGGTTTTGATCAGGCTGGCATGTGAAGCTTGCATGTGTAAATGATTCTGCAGGTAGAGTGCCGCCGTTTGGGCCCATTCATTCGCGCGGGATAACCAGGGCATCCAGTCGCGAATATAGCCCAGATTGACTTCTATTGCTGGGGCGTCGGTGAGTCTTATGCTGTTTGCCGTGCTCGTTCCAAGGGATCGGTTAATGCCGACCTTACATCGAAAAACACTGGCTATATAATCCTCGGTTTCCCGAATAGCTGTTTGTTCACTTTCGCAGTCAGCCAGTATGGCTGGTAATGCGCCATGCACCTCGGCAAGAACGGTACTCGAGGGGGTCCATATTCGGCTGAACCAGTGATTCACCAGACGATAGGCCGCTACTGCTGCCAAGCAGTAGGCAAAGAGCAGAAGATATTGGCTGCTGTCTTCCATTTCGATGAACGCCTGGTGAGCGAGCAACTGGCCAAGGCCAGTAACAGCCAGCACGAGCAGTAGGATATTGACGCACTGGTTCAATATCATATCTATGAACTGCAACCTGAATCGATACCAACTGAAGATAAAAGAAAAAGATACAGTGGATAGGACCGGTTCAATGCTCCAGAATCTGTTGGAATCGGAGCTACCCCTGATCAACCACATGCCAACCAGTGCAACCAGGAGAATACGAAGTGGCTTGCCCATTTCGCGCCAGCGCTCATCCGGCCTGATACCCGATATCAACATGACGAACCACAGGCTAAACAGTGCGTACACACCGTAAAGTGCCTTGATGTCGGCGCGTTGCCCATACCAGTCTTCCAGTGGAAAGAGGTGAAGCAGTGACCAGCCGATATTGACGCCACACAATGCAAGGGCAAGGTAAAAAAGGGCGTGGCTATTGCGTGAGATAGCCAACAGTAACCTGGCCAGAGCGTGGGGTGTGGGAGGGGAAACCGTCAACTCGCCAATGAAGATGGGAATCATCAGGGCAGTTACAAAAGGCAATATGAAGTAGCTGGTAACAGTCAGAGCATAGTAAAAGGCAGTGATGGTCCCCGTCATTTCCAGAAACAGTTCAATCGCATACAGGCCGTGCATCAGTGCCCACAAGCTCATCATCATCCAGAATGCAAACACTGAATAATCCTCATGCCGCCTCGGATAAAAGCGCCAGGCGAAGATGACGTGCAGATAACAGACGGCAGCGTGCAAAATAATAGTGGCAAATGCTGTCATGGCCGGGTTATGTCCGTTATTGCGCTGGAGGAGCCGCAGGTGAGTCTATAGTGGCGGGGGTTCTCCCCTGACGTAGTAAGCCTGATTTAAACCGAGTGAGATCATTACTCAGGCTGTCAAGCGCCACGACGCAGACTGGAAGGAACAACAATAACAATAACGACGCAGACATCAAACCATAAACCATGGTATCGGCCATGGCACTTGCAATGCCTGCCGATTGAGCCAGGCTAACGGGCAGCAACCCGCCTACTGTGGTAATGGTCGTTAACCAGATAGGTCTGAATCGCTTGGCGACCGCGTCCACGGCAGCGTCTGCGGCACTTATTCCGGACGCTCTGGACTGGTTGTAGAATGTAACCCAGACCAGCGCGTCGTTTATAACAATACCTATCAGCCCGACAACGCCTACAAAGCCCAGTAGCGTTAATGATTGATTGCTTAGCGTCATACCCCAAACAACGCCCATATAAGCGAGCGGGATGGCCAACAGTACCAGCACCGGTTGTAGAAATGATCTGAATAACAAGGTGAGGATTAAATAGGACAGACCCAGACCGATGAACGCTGCCTGGATCATGGAGGCAAGACTCTGTCTTGTCTCAGTGAATTCTCCCTGCTGATCGAAGCTGACCCCCGGCAACAGAATCGTATCGTCCAGAACTCGCTCGATTTCTCTGTGAGTTTGATGAATAGACATCATGGACTCGTCCACCTCTGCAGTCACGGAGACATAGCGACGCCCTTGGAAGCGATTTACCGCATTGGCAGACGACTGCTCAACGAAGTCACCCAGTTCCCCGATCGGGATAATGTCGCCACTGGGCAGCGCGAGAACGTTAGTGGGCTGCTGGGTGTTGCCACTGGTCACATACACGTCAACCATTTCGTCGCCGTAATCCAGTTTTCCCACCCGGGTGCCGGTGATCGAGGTTCTCAGTAGTCCGGCAACTAGGTCACTGCTGAGGCCGTAGTGACCCAGCTGTTTTGAATCCACCTTGAGAACCCGTTCTGTAATACCGTCTTCCATCGGGTCTGAAATATGTTCAATGGAGGCGATACCCTGCAGCGCCATCTTCACCCTTCCCGCTGTGGCGCGAAGTGCCGCACCGTCCTCGCCGTACAGAAAGATCTGTATCGGGACCCCAACCGGAGGTGAGTTGGTCTCCAGGCTCCGCTGAATTCGCAC
>JABHWT010000109.1 GCA_018657645.1 Halieaceae bacterium
CCCGGGCGTGGGTCGCGTGTCGCACTGGCCATAAACACTGGACTCTGAGGGGAAGCGTCTCTGGGCAGTGGTAGATTTGCCCCCATCGGAACACCATCCCGGTATGCCAGTTCCAGTTGTTGGTCCGATTGGCAAAGGTTTTCATCGAGCGTCCAACCGGCAAACAGGCGAGGCTTTATTCGCGGTCCACTGGTGCCAAATGTCTCTCTGCGCTGCATGGCTTCGAATAGGGCTGCACGGCTGTTCTCTCTGGCGTAAACACCGGCAATTCCCCCAGGGTTATAGCGAACGGGTGAGCCCGTGGCTATATCACCAGGCACCTCCAGGTTGCCCGTCAGGCGATGTCTGGGGCTGCGATCCATGCCGTGTGAACCGAGGCTGCCTTTTTCCTGTCCCGCTGCGGGCAGCCCATTATGGTTGTCGGAAGCTGCCACAATGCCCAACCTGAAGGGGTTTATTCCCAGCTTCTGATGTTCCGCCAACCCCGCGGTCAGGGCGTAGCGCACAAAACTATAGCGAGAGACACAGCCTGAAAGCATCATCCCGCCACGACCAACAGTCTCACCACAATCTGCAATGACTTCACTGGCTGGGCGAAGCTTTTCAAAGTTGCAAAATTCGTCGGGCCGCCCCAAAACGCTGGCGATTCCATTGCGACACTCGGAATCCCCCTTGACCTGCATAATCTCTACCAGGGGTTCCAGTCGCTCGCGCAGCCTGGCCAACCTCTGTTGTTCTGCCAGCGGCTTGTCGGCCGCGCTAATGGGAAACCACATTCGCCCGCTGCTCCAGTTGCTGTTGTGAGGAATGACCAGTGCATCACATCCCGAGGAACCTTGAATACAAACCTGGTCCAGCCACTGCCACAATTGCTCGGGTTTGGGCGCTTCCTTGGCACTAATAATGGATGGTGGTACGACCTCAGATTTGAATACGATGTTGCGGTGAAGGTTTGAAGCCTCTTCGGCCAGCGTGTATTCGTAGGCGTGGAAGGTCGTAAACTCACAGTTTGAACTGCGGTCCAGCCAGGCCTCGGTGCCACGTTGATTATCCTGCCATACGCGTTGGCTCTGGCGTTGGCACAGTGCACCATCCTCGCCACAGATTCGGGCCGATCGGTCCTTGCCAAAAATAGCCAGGGTGGCCATGCGGATTATGGGTTGCAGCGTCTCGTCCACGGGTAGGCGCAGTTCACCGCGAAACAGGCGGCATACCAGGGCGCCGTAGGCTGTACTGTCGGGGCTATAACACAGCTGTTTCTCGCCTAAGCCCTCCGCGTGATCAGTTACCCCCATAAAGTCCAGTGGCGAACTGATCTGGAGGATCGGCGCTGTGTAGCCCGGTGGATCGTCGCGTAGTCTAAGTGGGGTTGGCCTTCCTCTGGCGTATGCGTAGGCATCGTCCACAGTTGTAATAGTACCAAATGCGGAGGCATCGTAGGACGCAGTGGTGTGAACATGAAGAGCGCCGAACCAGGCTTTATTGTGTGGGTACTGCTGGTTACAGGGCTCAGTAAGTTGATCCGGTTGTACACCTGCGATTGCTGGCATATTGCTGGAGAACGTCAGGCGTGCTGAATCACTCTCAACTCGGGCGAACTCGTAGCGCAGCCACAGGACGGTACCGACCGCCGCTATCGCCAGACCAAGAGCGACGAGGCCGAAGGTCGTAATCAGAATTTTCGGAGCCGACATAGTATTTCCCTCTCACAAAAACACTCGCCATTGGGATACCTACTTTGAAACATGGGGGATCGCATTGGAGGTGTCTGTAGTCGGTACTCAGATTAAGGGATTTCAACCCAGCCTGCCATTGGCCCGGACCAAATTATTAGACTATATCTGTTCAGGGAGGCAATGAGATCACCGGTAAAATCGGATATCCTGTGAGTTGGGAGTTGGAGCGGCATCAGCCGTAAATTTAATGAAAAGGAGAACTACCTTGATCGAGAGAAATATCGAGAAATGGCACGCACACCTAAAGGGCGAATTAGCCGGTGGATTGGATGAGTTATTGGCAGATGATTGTGTTTTCTACTCCCCCGTCGTTTATACCCCACAACAGGGCAAGGAGATCACCAAGCTATACCTGAACGCGGCCGGAGCCACCTTTAGCGGGGGGAGTGGAGAAAAAGCACCAGACCAGGCGACCTCCAATTTCAAATACACCAAGGAGGTGCTCTGCGGCGATCACGCAGTACTGGAGTTTGAGTCGGAAATTGAGGGAAAATACATTAACGGGGTGGACATCATTACCTGGAATGACCAGGGAAAGATCATAGAATTCAGAGTCATGATTCGTCCCTTGCAAGCGGTCAATATGCTGCATGCACAAATGAAAGCGATGTTGGAGAAAATGCAGGCTTAAGTTAGCTTCCCTACCGGCGACTGCAGGTATTTTCCTGTCCCAGTCCCACTCTCCCAGTGGGGCAGGGATAGCTTGCTGGACAAATTCAGAATCTGTCGCCGGGTGGCCTGGTTCACAGACTCACTGCGGCTATGCGACCTCCGGATCGAAGGTAATGTGCATGTGCTTGATACCGTTGACCAGATTGGAGCGGGTGTAGGCCACCTCTTCTAGCCGTTTTGGGTTGCGCAATCGGGGGATGATCTCTTCAAACATCACCCTCAGCTCCAGTCTGGCCAAATGCGTTCCCAGGCAAAAATGCTGTCCAATGCCAAAGGCTCTATGCTGATTGTACAGGTCGGGCATGCGCTCCGCTCGTTTTACGTCAAACTCCATGGCATCGTCGCCGAAAATAGCTTCGTCCTGGTTTACCGTGTGGTAGTGCATGACGATCTTGTCGCCCGCCTTAATCATGTTGCCCGCCACCTCCACATCTTCCATAGCTGTACGACGCATTAGGATAAATGCCGTGTTATAGCGCAGTACTTCCTCGCAGGCATTGGCGATTTTATCCGGGTTATCTACCAGGTATTGGAGCTGATCAGGGTGGTCCATGAGCAGGCGCATTCCGTGACTGGTAACCGTGCGTGTAGATTCATTACCCGCCGAAATCAACATCAGGAAGAACCAGCAAAACTCATCGTCATCCAAACCTTGATCCTTTCCGTTGCCGTCGAGTAGGGCTCCGATAATATTGTCCTTGGGTGTTTCCCTGTGCTCGGCCATGAGTTTCATTGCATAGGCAATGACGTGCAAAGAAGCCTCCTCTGCCTCCGACTGGCCGGCGGCCATCTCGGGATCCTGGCTAAACATCATGGTGTTGGTCCAGGTAAAGAAGTCCTTGCGATCCTCGGGTGGGATGTTGCACAGCTCGAGAATGGCCAGAAGGGGTAGTTCGGCTGCCACTTCCTCCACAAACTCACACTCGCCGCGACTCGCTACTGCATCGACAATCTCCTTTGCGAGCTCCCTAAACCTCGGCTCGTAGGAGGCCACCACGCTCGGGGTAAATTTCGCGCGGACAATTTTGCGGGATTTGAGCTGTTCCGGTGGGTCCATATTGATGGTCATCTTGCGCTGAATATTCTCCATATCCTCCTCGCTGAATTCCTCGACAAGCGCAGATCTGGCTGCGCTGGAAAAGATCAGTGGTCTTTTCGAGATAAAATCGATCTCCTCTCTGCCGGTGATCAGCCAGTAAGGTATGCCCATGGTGGGGTCTTCCATATAGTGGACGGGACCGTCGTCCCGAATCTTCTTCAGCTCGTCATAAGGCATGCCCTGGGCATAAGTCTCGGGGTCTACAGCATTGATAAAGGGGCATTCACTCATGATATTCTATCCATTTTGGGGTAGTTGATCCCTAAACTAATACTTGTTAGTTAAATGTGCCAGTTTTTTTTATGTAATGTGAACGGTCTTTAATGATTATTGTTCGTATTTTGGAGAAAAACGGGTATTGACCTGGATATTTGGGGGGGCCTGGCACGGCGCCAAGTAGCGATCATCGCCAACTGTGCGCAGTCTCGCGAGCGTATCTGCCAGCAGCTGAATGGTTTATGTTGGCATGATCTATGCCATAATACAGTTCGCGTGTTACCTGTCACTGAGGTCAGTAGTTATGAATGTTGAAAATGCGGTAGTTCCCAACCATGAGCAAATGAAAAGTTTTTCCGAACAGGGGCCAGACCAGGCCATCTATATGGTGAATCTTATCAAGTACAAGGAAAAGGCGGAGTATCCGGACGGCCGGACAACAAACCTGTCCGGGGCTGAAGCCTATGCTCTGTATGGTGAGGCCGTTATAGGCCATCTGGCAAAAGTGGGCGGTAGGCCTGTTTTCAGTGGTGAAGTTACGCAGCTTACCCTGGGCGCTGTCGAGGAGCTGTGGGACGATATTGCTATTGCAATGTACCCCAATCGAAAGGCTATGATGACGATGATGATGGATGCGGATTTTCAACAGAGCTCAATTCACCGCACGGCGGGTCTTGAGGGACAACTAAATATCGAGACTGTGGCGTCGACCAAACTGGCTTTGAATCCCGAAATGGACCCCTGAGTTATAACCGATTGATAGAAAGAGGCGGAGCATTGGCGCTGGGGTGTTGTGTGTAATGCCGCCCGTCGGGACGGATACTAATTAGACTTATTCTGATCATTGCTGCTGTCTTCGATGTCTGATTCGTCCAGTTTTGTGAAGTTGCTGCAGCCGCCTTGATGGCCGCCATCACAGGCCTTTTCAAACAGCTCTTTAGCCTTGTTGTAATCTTGTTCTACGCCCCTGCCTTTTTGGTGCATTACTGCAAAACTGAAACAGCCACTGGCAACGCCCCCATCGCAGGCTTTACTGAAAAACTGATTAGCTTTGACATAGTCCAGTTTCACGCCAGTATTTTTAGTGTACGAGATTCCAAGATTGAAACAGGCCTTCGCATTCCCTCCATCGCAGGCCCGGCGGTAAAGTTCATTGGCTTTGGTGTAGCTCTGCCTTACGCCACTGCCAATGGCGTAGTTTAGCGCAAGGTTGAAACAGCCACCCGTAACACCGCCATCACAGGCTTTCGCGTACAATGCACTGGCTTTAGGGTAGCTACGTTTAATCAGGGTGCCGTCGGCGTAGGCAAGGGCCAAATTGAAGCACCCCCCTGCATTTCCGCCATCGCATGCCTTGGTGTACAACTCAATAGCCATGCCAGGGTCCCGTTCTGTTCCCGTGCCTGTTTTATAGGAGTTTCCCAGATTGAAGCAGCCCGTGGTATTGCCGCTATCACATGCATCAGAAAAAAATCGGTTGGCAGTGGCCAGGTCTTTGTCAACGCCAGTGCCATTGGTGTATGCGAGCCCGAGGTTAAAGCAGGCTTTGCCATTTCTGCCATCACAGGCTTTGGCATATAGCTCGTTTGCTTTTTCGAAATCCTGTACTACGCCCTTGCCCCTATTATGCGAGATTCCGAGGTTGAGGCAGCCGTCAGTATTTCCCCAATCGCAGGCGTTAGTGTATAGCTCGTTAGCTTGAGAGTAATCCTGTTCAACACCCTTGCCCTTGTCATAGGATATCCCGAGGTTGAGACAGCCACCCGTCTCCCCGCCGTCGCATGCTCTGGTGTAGAGTTCATTGGCCTTGAGATAGTCTTGATCTACTCCCTGGCCGCTATCGTAGGCGATCCCCAGATTAAGGCAGCCACCTGCATTTTCGCCGTTGCAGGCTTTTGCATAGAGCTCGTTGGCCCTGGAGTAGTCCCGCTCTTCTCCTATGCTGTTTCTATAGCTTTCCGCGAGGTTGAAGCAGCCCTCGGCATAGCCACCCTTGCAGGCCTTTGCGAAGAGTTGATTAGCTTTGCTGAAATTCTGTTTGACGGTTGTTCCATTTTTGTAGAGCAGGGCAAGACTGTTGCATGCGCCCACAAATCCGTCATCACATATCTTGGTGAAGGCAAAAAAATCGCTAGTCGGAGAGGGCGCGGCGTCTTGGTCGGGCTCTGCCTCACCGTTGGATGAGATTCCAAGACTGAGGCACCCCGCTGCATTTCCCCCATCACAGGCTTTGGCGTAGAGGGAGTTGGCTCTGTTCACATCCTGCTCTACACCCAGGCCGTTGTTGAAACTCTCTGCCAGATTGAAGCAGCCATCAGCGTAGTTACCTTCACAGGCTTTGGAGAAGAACTGGTTGGCCTTGGTGTAGCTCTGCTTCACGGAAGTGCCGTTTTTATACAGAAGGGCAAGCTTGTTGCACGCGCCCATGAATCCATCATTGCACACTTTTATAAAGGTAAAGTAATCGCCACCCGTGTCCTTAGCCTTTTGCTTTGCTGCTTTTCGATCCTCTATCAGATCTGCAGACAAAGTGGTGCTAAAAAGTAAACAAAACACCAACAGAACGTTTTTAATCATTTAGTCAATTGGCCTCTTCTTGTCGCCATTGCATAGCACACCCCCTCGTAAGCGAGTGACAATAGTACAGCCTGAATTGTGTAATCCCACTCGGCTCTCCCTATGGGCCTATGCACGGATTGGTTCATACCTGGAGTCGTATCTATAATCCAGAGACAGCGCGCTAGCCAATCACGCCCCGCGACTGCAACTCTTCGAGCTCAGCAGGTCGGATGCCCAGCTCCGCAAGCACAGATTCGGTATGCTCGCCGTGGGCGGGGCTGTGCCCGGTTGGCTCCAGTGAGCGCCCATAAAATTTGGCGGGGCTTCGCACTACACGCATAGTACCCATTAGCGGGTGTTCGCGCACTTCAATTGTGCCATTGGCTTCTATCTGCGCCTGGTTGATCACTTCCTCGTGGTCCAGACATTTTGCGCACGGAACATCGTACTCCTGCATACGGGCGAGAATTTCATCCGTGGTGAACTCTTTAAATGCGGCCTGCAGAATGCCCATGAATGTATCCATATTTTCTAGAAGTTTGGGAAGGCTGGAGAATCGCGGGTCAGCCAATAACTCCTCCTTACCCAGTGCGATGACTACAGCTGCGCGCTGCGCATCCGTTGCCGCAGATATAGTAACTGAACCATCTTTGGTGGGAGTCAGTTCATAGATGAGATCTGCCAGTGCTGGCAACTGGTTGATACCGTCATCATCCAGCAGCGTGTTATTCATAAAACCATCGGGGAAAATAAAAAACAGGCCGGAGTCCAGCATCGACAAATCGATATGTTGGCCAGCCCCCGATCGCTCTCGCACCAAAAGGGCTCCAGTTACCGCCTGGCAAGCCGTGTAGGCGGTAACCTTGTCACAGATCAGGTTGCGAACAAAGGCCGGTGAATCGGCTCCCTGGGCGGCTGTCAAGCCGGCATGAGCCTGGATGATCGGGTCGTAGGCCGGCGCTCCGCTCAGAGGTCCCTCGCTACTAAATCCGGATATAGCCATGTAGATCAATCGGGGGTCGAGAGAGCGGAGTTGATCGCTGCCCAGATTCAGTTGGTCCATAACGCCCGGCCTGAAGTTATGAATCACGATGTCGGCACCAGCAATGAGATCACGGACGATTTTATGACCCTCGTCACTTTTAAGGTCAATCCGAATAGACTCCTTGCCTCTGTTACAATTGGCAAACAAGGCCGAAATGCCCGCCTTGGAAGTACCCAGCCCCCGCATTGGATCTCCAAGCTCGATGGGCTCAACCTTTATTACTCTAGCACCCTGCTCGGCCATCATCATGGTTGCAAAAGACGCGGTGATCATGGTCGAAAACTCGATTACAGTAATATCCTGGAAAGGTTTCATCACTTTTCCCCAGTTTCAGATAATCAATGCGGGAGTGTATCCCATATGGTTGCACCTGGCACCGCAAAATATGGTCGTGGAAAATAGTCTCAGGCCGCCCAGTTGATAAACGCAGTTTTAAGACGGCATAGAATTGCCGCTTGAATTGCTCCTGGGAATGCTATGCATAAGAATTGTTCATTGGTTCTTCCTCCCCTCCAGGGTCCACAATGGGGCTGAATTTAGGGGGAGACTGTTGTGCAAACCTGGGTGATGTTTACGCTGTTGGCGGCTTTTATGCAGGCCATTAGAACCGCTGGCCAAAAAGAGATAGCAAGGCATATTAGCCCCATGACCACCACCTTGGTCCGCTATCTTTTTGGCCTCCCCTTCGCAGTGGGCTATCTATTGCTGGTGTCGAGTGGTCGGTCGCGCCCCCTGATTCAGGAAGCGGCAGGAAACATGCCCTTTTTGGTCTATGCCAGTCTCGCTGCAGTGGTTCAGATATTGGCCAGTGTTGCTCTGGTCAAAGTCTTGAGCCGGCGCAATTTCGTTGTGGGAACCAGTTTTGCCAAAACTGAGGCAATTCAGACAGCACTCATTAGTACAGTATTTTTTGGTAGTTTCCTGTCCATGTTTGATTGGTTGGCTGTGATCCTCGGAGTTTTTGGGGTCGTTGTGATGAGCTTTCGCGGAGCCGGGCAGCGTATTGACAAAAGCAGTTTCCTCTACGGTATTGGTGCCGGGACAGGCTTTGCGATTACATCCTTGTGGCTTCGTCAGGCGAGTTTAAGCTTGGGATATAGCCTTATAGAAAACGCGGCGATCACTCTGTGCTACATGGTAAGCATGCAAACTCTGATCTGTCTTCTCTACACCGCCTGCGTGGAGCGAGGTCAGCTTGCCGGAGTGACTAAACAGCTTCCGTTAGCAATCTTTATTGGAGCCACAAGTGCTTTCGGCTCGGTTGGATGGTTCACCGCCATGAGCTATGAAAATGCTGCGTTGGTTAAGTCGCTGGGGCAGATTGAGTTTGTTTTCACCTTGTCGATTACCAGTTGGTTTTTCAAGGAAAAAATAGTCGCCAGGGAAACTGTTGGCGTGGCTGCAATTATCTTCAGTATATTGATCTTGCTATTGTTGGCGTGATCTGTAGCGTGGCTTTATGCGGGGAATAGATCGGCGGGGGCCGGCTCATAGTTTCTCATCCATCTAAAACCGGCCTGGTTTATCATTCACCTATTTGTGCGGCAAACTCAGCCGCGTGCTTGTGAATCCATTCCAGAGCTGCGCTTTCGCCGTCGAGTTTGCGGCCCTCGGTTTCCTGAACCTGCAGCTTGTAGTGCTCAATCTGGCACACCTGCTCAATCATTCTTGATTTAAAAGCCTCGGCTTCTTCCTGGAACTGAATGCCTATGTCGTAGTGGTCTCCCTCCGGTCGGCACCATACAACAACGCCAAACCCTCTATAGGCGGGTTTCACTATGGGAATATTAATGACAATCTTCGTTCCAATTTCTATATTGTGTTTTACCTCGCAGCAAATACCACCTAGGCTCAAATCCTGCATCTGGCCAGGGTGTTCGGTGCCTATTGAGGATACATTAATAGGGATGTCCGACGGGTGGCGAACGTACTTGCGCGTGTTTGTCACTGTCCCAGCACCTACCTTGGTCGAGGCCTTTATTAAACTATAACCTACTTTTAGGGCATTTGCCTCTGGAGCGCGGAGCAAAAGAGGCAGGCCAATTGGCAACCACAGTAGGGCTGAGCCTGTATGGGGTTAGCACGCTGCTAATTGACCGCTCGATCAGAGTCCCCCCAAAAGGGAGCTCTGAGTTCCCGCTTTAATACTTTTCCAGGCCCGGATTTCGGTAGTGGTTCGTACCGGATGTCAATGGCTTTGGGTACCTTGTATCCCGCAATATACTCTCTGCAAAAATCGATAAGGGCCGACGGGTCGAGATCTTTCTGCCCGTCCCTGGGGACCACTACTGCATGAACCGCTTCTCCCCACTTGTCGTCCGGCACGCCGAATGCTGCGGCCTCTAGTACTGCAGGATGTTGGTACAAGACTTCCTCGACTTCTGTCGAGTAGACATTCTCTCCCCCGCTGACAATCATATCTTTAGAGCGATCTACCAGAAACAGGTAGCCACTTGCATCCAGGTAACCCAGATCACCCGTCCAGTAACGACCTTGTTTTAGAACCGCTGCTGTCTGCGCCTCTTTATTCCAATAGCCCAGCATGACGTTGGTTCCAGATATAACGACTTCTCCGACCTCCCCACAGGGGAGGTCATTCCCGGTGGAATCGCAAACACTCACACTGCAGCCAACGACAGATCTACCACAGGAACGGGCGCGAGGATCGTCAACGAGGTCCTGTTCATTCATCAGCACAGTGGTCAGCGGTGACAATTCAGTTGCACCATAAACCTCTATCATCTGAGCGCTTGGGAAAGCGCTGCTGGTCCGTCGAATAACCTCTGTGGCTATGGGTGATCCGCCATGCGCGAGTATTTCGATGGTACCCGTACTTCTCGGCCGCGCATGTTGCTCTTCCGCCATAGCGGCCAGCATTGTTGGTACGCCCAGCGCAATGTTTATACGGTGCTGCTCGATTAAGTCCAGCGCAGCTTTTGGATCAAATGCGCTAAGCACAATCTGGCTCGCCCCCATCCATACCGCAGCCAGAATTCCGTTTGAACCAGCTGCATGAAAAAGCGGAGCCATCAATAAGGATCGGTCATCTGCAGATTGAGGTACAGTCGCCAGCCAATTGAGGGCATTCGCAATAAGATTTCTATGGCTTAGCATCACGCCTTTACTGGCCCCGGTTGTGCCGCCGGTATAAAACAATCCGGCGACTGCATTTTCATCGGGGTTCTCACCAAGGGTGGCCTCAGTGGATGTAGCCAACAGGGATTCATAATCATCGGGAAGTGATATTACATGGTCGACCAGGTCACTTAACTCGCCGAGGTCTGTCCGATCTGTTAACAGTATTTTTGAGCCGGAGTCCTTCAGTGCATACGCCAGTTCAGGCATCGCGTGGCGAGTATTGAGGGGAACCACGACCATACTCCCTGCAGGTACAGCGATGTAGGACTCGACATACTGGTGTGAATTATCTGCCAGTATGGCTATACGGTCGCCTTTTCCTGCGCCCAGTTTCCGCAGTCCACCCACCAGAAGACTGCAGCGATGCCACAGGGAAGCATAGGATATTTCAGTACTGCTATCGACAAGCGCGACCTTCTGCGGCGCTATTTGTACAGCCCGTCTCAGGGGATCGATCAGTGTGTGCATCACCATTTACCTCTATTATGATCTTATAGCTGCGGGCCGTCAGGTAGCTGTCAATTGGTTTGAGAGCCGCTACCGGCAGCTGCATGCACCTATTAAACTACTGTTGCCTCCACATGGTCAATATGGGTTGGCTGCTGCCGTGCCGCTACCAGGCAGCCGGCAACAATCAGGGCCGTTCCGAGAAGAGTTGTCACAGTAGGTTTTTCCGCAAATAACAGCCAACCAAGCAACGCGGCCCATATGAACGCGGTGTATTCAACGGGGATTAAGATCTTTGCCTCCGCTCGGGCATAGGCCCAGGACAACATTAGCAAAGAAATAATGCCCAGAATAGCCGCCACAAATAAACTCGGTAGTTGGCCTACTGGCGGCGTGATTGCGAGAAATGGGGCAAACACCAAATACACAGCGATCACGGTCGAATTTTGGAAAAAGGCTATTTCAATCGGTTCAGCAATCAGTGCCTGCTGCCGCTGCAAGATCAGGTTATAGGCATATAGCAACGCGGATATCAGAATAGCGACAATGCCTATTTCGACTTTATCGCTATAGTCATTTCCCATTTTTCCGCCAATAATCACCAGGGCGCCTGCCAATCCGATCAACGATGCCAGGATAGCTTTTTTCCCAACCTGTTCATGTAATAGCGCCGCTGCAAGGTACAAAGCGATAAGTGGCGCAATAAACGACAGTCCAATCGCCTCCGCCAGCGGTACATACACCAGCCCCCAAAAGAACAGAAATGCCATTACCGCGGTCAGCACACCTCGCAGCACATGTAGTTTAATCGCCGATGCGTTAGACCATCGCTTTCTTTTCCACAAGAACAGACCGGCAGTCATTGGCAGCGCTATGGAAGTGCGCCAAAGCAGCGCGTTGTAAGCACCCATTTCAATGGACAGTCCCTTCATCAAGGCATCCATGCTGGCAAATGTCGCGATGCCAAGTGTCGCAACAGAAAAGGGAATAACAGTGGTGTGGGTGCTCTGGGGCATATTGGCCTGATGTCTTGTAGTGATAGTAACTGGAGTGAGTATGGGCAGTTCCGCGAGTCAGAAACTTGACCTTAGGATTCCATTATGCGGAAAAGACGCTACAGGAGCTAATTTGCATCGAAAACCAAAAAATTGATATACGTCACTATGTTTCTAACTGTAAATCATGACAGACTACGGCACCCAGGCGCCAGCACTGATGTAAGTAGAGAGAAAAGGTGTATTAATGACGGTCAATTGGAAGCTTTACGCAGCCCTGATTATTTTATTTGGTGTAGGTACTGTAGCCGGTCACGTTAAAGCCCAGCCCCTGTTATGCCATGCCTCGCTCGCAGGCACGCGATGAGGTCAGGAGTGCACTAGCATTTATCCAGCTTTATTGGAGCGATTGGAAAGCTCCAATCGGCGTATTTTTTTTCATCCAGATGTGTCCTGATAAAGACCATAGCTCCTCTCCTGCCTAGTTGAGACCTCGGGTCGGCTGTCCCACCCTGTTCAAAAATGGGCTCAAAGCCACAGGTTCGCGCAAGCTTTGTAATCATGCTGGTCGACAATGAGAAGATATTGCTGTTATCTCCGGGTGCAATTTCGTTAGGCGCCAACAAGATCATGGATGGCAAATCATCCTTGTGCATGACGCCCTCCACGGCGACGATTTCTCTCGATAGCCTGAAGCAGTTAGTAAGCGCTTGCACCGGATCGCTAAGGTGATAAAAAACACCGTAGAAGAGAACCACATCGTACTGCCTGTGCGGGTTGAAGTCGTAGATTGAGCCCTTGACGAGATGCATGTGCTCAAATTGAAAATGGGCCTTTATGAATTTTATAGTGGGTCGTATCACGATATCCAGGCATGTAACCTCCCTCGCGCCTTTCTGAAGGGATATAACACCAAAATGACCATCCCAGGCTCCCACATCCAGCACTTCCTTGCCCTGCATATCAATTTTATCGATTAACTTGCTGGTTTCAGAGGCTTCAATTCTACCGGGAGTGACGGAGCCATCTCTAAGCCGTATTTTGAAGCGCCAGTTGTTCGGCATTTGCTCCACTGTTGCCTCCTAAAGCTCTGATGGACTGACCAGCAAATTCTGCGCGGAACCGGTTACAGGAAATTAACGTACAGTTTCGATTGTCATCCTAACCGCTCGGCCCGGTTTGAGCAATTGAGATGCCTGGCGAAGTGGTCGCACCGCCTCATTAGCCTGAACGTTCAAATACTATCGTCGAATGGTTGAGGCGCCAGCATAGTTGGCGTCAGGATCCCTATTAAGCATCGCTTTAATATCAAAGGAATGTTATAACATAACCTATAATTGGACAATTCCAAAAATTACGTGCTTCAATCTCGGCAGTTTTTGATAGCAAACACTGGTTGAACGCTCTATGTTGTAGACATAAACATCCGATAGCTTTGCGGACTCAACCCCGATGCCCCACAGCCACATTGCCAACAGACCGCTATTTATTCGGTATCCCGAGCTGGCAGCGCAACTACCGATAGTGAACGTCGCTGATTTGCCTACCCCTGTGGAAAATCTGCACCGGATTTCAGGACATGCATGGATCAAGCGCGATGACATCAGCCATCCTGAGTATGGTGGCAACAAGGTTCGTAAACTGGAGTTCCTGCTCCCGGAGATATTTGCCGCAAAAGCGACAAAGGTGGTCACAATTGGCGCGGTAGGTACAAACTCCGGGGTGGCCGCGGCCATGATTTGCAGGAAGTTCGGCCTCGCTTGCGAAATCATTACGTTTGATCAACCGGCATCGTCCACCGTGGCGCACAACCTGAAATTAATGAACTACTATGACGCCGATCTGGTGTATCGGAATAGCCCCCTGCGATCTGCCCTGCAGTTTTATATTCACCCGGGACGACTGCAACCGAAAACCCATTTTCTGTTCGCCGGCTGTACCAGCCCCACGTCAGTGTTTGGTTACGTAAATGCTATCTTTGAACTAAAAGAGCAAATTGATCTTGGTCTGTGCCCGCTGCCTCGCACGATCGTGGTCGCCACGGGAAGTGGAGCTACTACCGCGGGCTTAATGCTGGGGTGCGCCTTGGCCCAATTACCCATACATATTAAGGCTATCCAGGTCGCCCCGGCCTTCGTTGGCCCTGTTCCTGTTTGCCATCCTGCCTATATTGCTCGTTTGATCAGTGCTGCAACTGCGATATTGAGTCGCAGCTACCCGCAATACAAGTCGCTGCGATTACCGGAACCGAAATTGGATAGCCAGTATTACGGTGGGACCTATGGAGGCAAAACTGAGGCGGGGGTACGGGCTGTTGAGTTTGCCGCCAAAAAGGCCGGCTTAGCACTGGAGCAGACCTACACGGGTAAGGCATTCGCCGCTTTTCTCGATGAATTGGACGCAAGCCCTGAGCCCTGCATGTTCTGGCACACCTACAATTCACAGGATACAGCTGCCCTAATAGCAAGAAGTGAAACCACTGCCCTTGCATCCCCCTTCCAGCACTACTTGTAAGGCAGATAAAGGCACCTCTTCAAATTCCGCTGTCCAGAAGTGGCCAAAAAGAGCCGACATTGGTTTTGGTGTACTGAGCGTCGAAAGCTGAACAGGCCAGTTCGGGTTGGCGATAGAATGTGGCTGGTCCGGTCGAGTCATTCGCAGTAGACTAAAGGATTGAGATTGCTGTTCAAAACGCATGGGCGATACTAAGGCAACTCCGGATGACACCATGGTATTGTTCAGAGCTGTCCCGGTGTATTGTCCTATGAACTCCATAGGGGGCTCTGCACTGGCATGGGACAATTTGAATCTATTTACGAGCGCGCCTGTGATCGCGCTGGGGGGCAGGCGAGACTCGCCAAATTGCTGCCCCGGGTCCGCAGTGCCCGTGCTCTCGCTAAAATCGGCGATGACCGCTATCTGTCTGAGATGACACGATGCGTTTTTCAGGCTGGTTTTGTGTGGCGTGTGGTAGACAATAAGTGGGACGCATTCGAGGATGTGTTTTTTGGCTTTCCGCCGGAGAAAATTGTGTTGCTAAGCCCAGAGCAACTGGAAAAATTTGGCCAGGACAAGCGCATCATCCGGAATTTGCGGAAAATTGTTGGCGTCCAGCATAATGCCCGCTTTATTCTTGATGTGGTCGCCGAACATGGCAGTTTTGGCACGTTTATTAGCCACTGGCCGCAAGAGGATCTGATCGGTTTGTTTGCTCATCTGAAGAAACACGGTAGCCGACTGGGTGGTATGACAGGACAGAGGGTGCTGCGCAACATGGGCAGGGACACGTTTGTTATAACCGGCGATGTCACGCGCGCCCTGCGAGGAGCGGGGCTGGACATAAAGGAGGCGCCCACAAGCCAAAGGGAACTTCGACTTATACAAAATAAATTCAATGAGTGGCATCAGAGTTCAGGGTTACCCTATAGCCACGTTAGCAAGATATGTGCATATTCTGTTTGAATCTGGCGACCCGGCATACGGCGCGACCCTGCTTGTAATCTGACTATCAGCGACTTGCTGAATATGCATCATACATAGGACACCAAACCAGATGTCGATGGTACAGCAAATTCCCGTCTATTCTATGAGAGTTATCATGCGTCTTCTTTGCACCCTTGCGATCACAGGCCTGGTCGGCTGCAACATTGCCTGGGCCGATGCTGTTCGCCAAACCAAGGGTGAGTTTTACGATGCATTCCGTCAGCTTGATGTAGACCTGCCCACAGCTAACGTGTATCGAACCGCTTCCGGGGCACCGGGTCCCCGCTATTGGCAGCAGCGGGCTGACTACAAAATAGAGGTAGTTCTCGATGAGCAGAATCGGCGTATTGATGCATCGGAATCTATTATCTATGTAAATAATTCTCCCGACAGTTTGCGCTATCTATGGTTGCAACTCGATCAAAATCGCTTCGCCGATCAATCGCTGGACCGATTGTCGGAAACGGCGGCGTCCTCCCCTGAGCGACACCACGGCGCCGAGGCAAAATCGGACCTGCTGACCTTTGACAACATAGCGAGACATCAACTGGCCAAGGATATTGACTACGGTTTCAGAATTAACCGGGTTGTCGATGTTCGCGACCACGCAATACCACATACTATTGTCGATACTATGATGCGTGTGGACCTGGCTAAACCGCTGGAGCCCGGGGAAACTACGACCTTTTCAGTCGACTGGTCTTTTAATATCGTGGATGAGCCGCGCGTAGACTCCCGCGGTGGTTACGAGCACTTTATAGACAATGACACCTATATCTACTTTTTAGCCCAGTGGTTTCCTCGACTGGCAGCGTACACAGACTATGCAGGCTGGCAGAACAAGGCGTTTATAAACTCGGGTGAATTCACTCTCGAGTTTGGTGACTACGAAGTGGCTATAACTGTCCCGGATGATCATATTGTCTCGGCAACGGGAGAATTACAGAATGCCTCGGAGGTTCTGAGCGGGCAGCAGCAGCGCCGCCTGAGTACGGCTCGCGAATCGAATAAGCCCTTGTTTATTGTGACTCCAGATGAAGCTCGCAGGAACGAAAAGGGTAAATCTTCCGGTAGTCGTACCTGGAAATTCAGGGCAAGCAACGTTCGCGATTTTGCCTGGGCGAGTTCGCGCAAATTTATCTGGGATGCGATGGTTCATCGACAAGATAGCGCGCAGACCCCGGAAGTTATGGCAATGTCCTTTTATCCCCCGGAAGCCGAGCCGATCTGGTCAAAATACTCGACCCATGCAGTGGTACACACCATGCAGGTTTATTCGCGTTTTTCATTTGATTACCCCTATCCCACCTCACAATCCGTTAATACCTGGAAAAGCGGTGGTATGGAGTATCCAATGATGACGTTCAACGGCTACAGACCTGAATTGTTCGAGCCGGAAAATGAGGAAGAAGAAAAAGACGCCCCGCAAAATACCTACTCCCGCAGTGTTAAATACGGACTGATTGGGGTCGTCATTCACGAAGTAGGGCATAATTATTTTCCGATGATTGTCAACTCGGATGAACGACAGTGGACGTGGATGGACGAGGGATTAAACAGCTTTTTGGAGTATCTGGCGGAGCTAGAGTGGGAGGAGGAGTTCCCGGCCTATGGTGATCTGGTGAATGTGCTTGATTATATAGGAGAATATATGGTGAGCGAAAATCAGGTTCCGGTGATGACCAATTCTGAATCTATTCTCCAGTTCTCGCCAAATGCTTACACCAAACCGACCGCTGCACTGATCGTACTGCGAGAGACCGTCATGGGTCGCGAGTTGTTTGATTTTGCATTCAAGGAATACGCACGACGCTGGATGTTCAAACGGCCCACACCGGCGGACTTTTTTAGAACGATGGAGGATGCATCCGGCATCGATCTGGACTGGTTCTGGCGTGGCTGGTTTTTTTCCACGGACCATGTCGATATCGCGTTGAATGCTGTCCGCGAATATAAGGTTTCGTCGACAAACCCGGATATCGAGTCGGATTTGACGCGGTCTGAGAGTACTGAAAAACTACCGGAGACATTAACCCAAATTCGCAATCGGAAAGCCGGCGGTAAAACCTATATTGAAAAACACCCGGAATTGTCGGATTTCTATAATGATAATGACCGTTTTACGGTGAGCAATGAGGACCGCAACAACTATTCAGAGGATCTCGATAACCTCGAGGAATGGGAGTACAAATCCTTGATCCGGGCTGTAGAAGATAATGATTTTATTTATTTTATGGATTTCGAAAACATCGGTGGTCTGCCCTCGTCGCTTCCGCTGGGGATTACTTATGCCGATGGTGTGATAGAGCAATTAATGCTGCCCCCCGAAATATGGCGGCGTGGTTACCGGCATATGACCAAGTTGCTGATTCGCGATAAGGCCATTGAGTCGATCGCATTGGACCCTCGTCACGAGACAGCAGACGTCGACTATTCAAACAACTATTTCCCTGCCCGCCTCGAGAAATCTCGCATCGAACTCTACAAGGAAGAAGATGAAACGCGGAATCTGATGTCTGATATGCTCAGGTCATTGCGCCAGCGAAAAGGCTCTAGTGGCGATAGCGTTCGCAGTGTGCCACTGAGAGCCGCGAACTGATGCGTAGCTCCCGATACCTGTCATTGGGAAAGTGTCGGTTGTTGCTCGGAATAGTCGCCCTTGTCCCGACACTGGTTTCCTGGGCACACCGAGCACCCGGTAGTCTGACTACAATTGCATGGAATGCCACATCAGGTTATACCGAAATTGTTCATCGACTGCACTCACATGATATTGAACGTGGTCTCGCTTCCATATTGGGTATCGCAGAGTTTTCGATCATGGATGTAAAGGCGCGAGCCAGAGCGGCACTATACGTGGAGCAGCATTTTCAGGTCGAGAAAGACAGTCGTGACCTAAGGCCAATTCTTGTGGGCGCGGAGTTAGTTGGTCAGTACCTGTTTGTGTATCAGGAACTGCAGCAGCGGCTGCAGGGCGAAATGAGGATACGCAACGACATTTTGCGAGATCTATACCCTGCGCAGTTAAACCAGGTCAATATTGACGACGATGGTGTTGTACGTACGTTGTTCTTTAGTGGAAATAAGGGATGGCTCGATGTTGAATTTGGGCATTAGCTATCTATTTGGAACGCGCTGCCGATTACAAAGGAGAACCGCAACGTTCGGCTGGAGGCTGAAGTAGAATTTCGAAGCGATCTGGAGAACTTTTATCTGTCCTTTACCCGTCGGCTGAAAGAGAATGATAAAGTTGTTCGCGGAAAATATTGGGCTGATACTAATCCCAGAGATCATCAATAGCCAGCTATTGATCTGGATTCGACAGCATTGCACCGTTTGGCAGGAGCTCTCGTCACACCGATGAATATGGAAATACCAGTAGAGACAAGGTCTTTTGCAAAAAATACTGAAATTGAAGTTTTACGTGCCTACGCCATACTTTTCACGTTAGTTTTTCATCTCAAATTGCTGTTGCCCGGCGGTGGTACAATTGGAGAAATGCTAGCGTGGCTGGATTTGTCCGTTGGGGTGGATCTTTTTCTGGTAATTTCCGGTTACGTCATAACAGCTTCGATCTCCCAGTCCAGATCAAAATACCCGGTATCGGCCGGAGCGCTAATAATGGCATTCTGGATTAAACGCGTATACCGCTTGTGGCCATCTGCCTGGACCTGGATAGTCGTAGCCATCCTTGCTCAGCTTAGTGTCTCAAGCGTGGTGGACCTTTCCGACAGATCGGGTGACATAGTCTGGCAGGCAGTGATTGCCCTGATCAATATGATGAACCTATTTACCCCTCACTGTGTTGCATCCGGCGGTGGAGTGCAGTGCGTTGTAGATAATTATCTGGGCCACTACTGGAGTTTGTCACTGGAGGAGCAGTTTTACATTCTGTTTCCGCTCTTGTTTTTTTTGGTTCCTAGACGCGTGTTTATCATCGCCCTTGTGGCGGGCATAGTATTCCAGTTCACGTGGAGCAGGCCCTTTTTTACATACAGCTGGTATTTTAAAACAGATGCGCTTCTGTGGGGAATACTTTTGGCACTTCTGCAGCAGCTAACATTAGAAGGTAAAGTGAAGTTCAATCTAAATCCTGGTTCTACTATGCTTCGCTGCTTGGGGTTGCTGCTCATTACACTCTTACCTCTTGTAGCATCCAGGGTTCAGGGAATTGGAAGTGCAATGCAGCCCTATGGCGTGGGACTGGTTGCTCTTATTTGTGCCTGCGCGGTGGGATTGGCGGCACTGGAGCGGGGGACGTTCCAGTTGAATGGCTACGGCGGAAGAATAATGCAATATTTTGCCAGCAGATCGTATTCAATGTATCTCGTTCACCTCATCGTAATCTTGAGCGTGAGAGATTTGTTTCAGGGTCTCGGTGAAGAAGTCGCGATGGGTGGCACGGCGACAGGTTTGGCTTTAATCGTTGCTGTGTTCTTCACAGTACTATTCACTGAGCTTAACTACCGTTTTATTGAATCGGGCATACGCGACCGAGGTAGGGTAATTGCCAGTAAGCGCTTGTCGCGCGCGCTGTCGGAGGAGAGCCGTCCGAGTTAGATTTGCCCGGTGAACTGGGATTTGCGGAAATCAAAAGAGAGATTTGAAAATGCGTGCCCTAATCTGTAACCGATGGAAAATGCAGTCTTAGAAATAATGGGGCGTTCGTCGCAGGCCGGGCAGCATTTGGTTAGAGGTTCAACCAGGCTAGTGCTTCGGGTCGAGTTCGGAAAATTTTGTAACTGGCAGGCAAATTGTCAATCTGTACGAGAAATACTCTTCCCATGCCGAATGTAATATCCTCGGGCACGACACAGGCTATTCTGCGGTCAGTGCGTGCGTTGCGTTCGGATTCACTGGCTACAACAGCGGCGGAAAAGTCGGCTAGTCCCTGGGAACTCACGCGGTACTCTGTAACGGAAGAGTAATCAACCAGTTGATCCTTTGTGGGAAACCCCGGAATCAGAAAAATCTCGGCAAGATAGTCCGTTAAGGTATCATCATTTATGAGCCCCAACATATTGATTACTATATATGTGGGCGACACATCGTCGTCGATGGTAAAGGGCATAGGTTCCTCCTGCTACAGCCAATATTAAATGACTTCCAGGTGCTTTACCAGATGCAGGTATTGGCGCTTCAACCTGATAAACTGACTGTAATGTTCTAACCCCAATTAATTACTAAATGTTAGCTTGATAGGCATGTCGTGTTGTTTAAAAATAATACCCCGCGATCGAACGAACCAGCTGCAGTGAACTACGGGCGGGGATTCACCACCACTCGGAATTAAGCCGGCTAACCCCTAATAGGAGTTTAGGAATGAAAACGTTTATTCTGGCGATAATAGCCATGGGCCTGGTGTCTGCCTGTCAAACCCCATCAGTCGCACCGGTCGCTCAGATGACATTGATAACTAATGTGACGGTAATCGATGGTACGGGTGCCCCCAGTTACCCGGGTTCCCTTCGGATACACGATGGCATTATTCTTGAAGTAGGCGATCTGACCGTCGGTGCCGGAGATACTGTTATCGATGGCGATGGGAAAATCCTGGTGCCTGGTTTTATCGATACCCACAGTCATCATGATCGGGGAATTTTTAGCAACCGGTCTTCCACAGGAGCAGCGAGTCAGGGTATTACTACGATAGTAGTAGGCCAGGACGGTGGTTCCAATCTACCGCTTGAAGATTTTTTTATTCGTTTGGAAGAGACACCGCCGGCTGTGAATGTGGCCTCTTTTTCAGGGCATGGCTCGGTGCGTGTGGCGGTGATGGGCAACGATTTTCATCGGGTGGCAACCGAGAAGGAAATTACCGCGATGAAGAAACTCGTCGAGGCAGATATGGCTGCGGGTGCACTCGGTCTTGCAACAGGCCTTGAGTATGAGCAGGGTGTACGGTCCACAACTGATGAGGTTGTGGAACTGGCTTCTGTTGCCGGTGCTGCGGGAGGCCGTTATATCAGCCATATGCGCAGTGAGGACACCTACTTCTGGGAGGCGCTTGAGGAGCTAATAGATGTTGGGCGGCGCGCCAGCCTCCCGGTTCAGGTTAGCCATATCAAGTTGGCCAAAGTGTCGTCGTGGGGGGAGACGGAGCGGCTTATAGAACGCTTAAATGCAGCACGCAAAGCGGGTGTTGATGTTACAGCAGACATTTACCCCTATACCTATTGGTCGTCTACTATTCGCGTGTTTTTCCCCGATCTCGATTATGATAATCCGCAGCGGGCAGCCTATGCAGTGACTGAGGTGTCAACCCCGGAAGGTATTTACCTGGCCGCCTGGGCGCCTGATCCATCGCTTCAAGGTAAGACTCTAGGCGAAATAGCAATCTTGCGAGGCAAGGAGCCATCCCTGGTCCTAATGGATATGATCGTCGAGCTGGAGGCCTGGGAGCAGGAAAATGGCAGAGGCCAACTGACAGACTCGAATGCCGTTATAGCGGTGAGTATGACGGAACCCGATATTGCGGCCATCATGCAGTGGGAACACACCAACATCTCATCGGATGGAGCCGACGGCGGGGGGCACCCGCGCGGCTATGGCGCGTTTCCAAGAGTTCTCGGGCACTACAGTAGGAATTTGGCAACGGTCGACCTTGTAACGGCGATCTACAAGATGACGGGCCTCTCTGCCGCGCATATGGGAATTACAACCCGAGGGACGATTGCTCCGGGTAAAGCCGCCGATCTGGTTTTGCTCAATCCCGAAACAGTTATAGATAGAGCAACGATTGAGAATCCGACCACTCCCGCCATCGGGATACTGAAGGTTTGGGTCAATGGTGAGCTTGTTTACGCAAATGGTGAAACCACGGGTGTTTTCCCGGGAGAAGTCGTTCGGCGCGAGGAAGTCCAGAAATGATAACGGGGAGACTCTGCGGGGAACTGGGTGAGAAATCAGCGCAGTGATGCAGCGCCAGGGAATAGCCTGTTCCCGGTCTGGGCGGCGCCGCTATCAAGGGAATATAGACAGCTAAATTGGGGAGTATGGACCACGATGGTAGTAGATGCAGCAAGTATTAGCGCGCGAGTCCGGGCGGTTATTAATGAGCCCTTTTATACAATTGATGGGGTCGTTGCGACGCCGTTGGAATACTCTGAAAGCCTGTCCAACCTCAGCGGCTGCCACCTTTACCTGAAATGTGAAAATCTTCAGACCACGGGGAGTTTTAAGATAAGAGGAGCCACCAGCGCAATTCTGAATCTGTGTGCGGGGGACAGGAGAAAGGGGGTCATTACTGCCAGTTCAGGTAACCACGGTGCAGCGACAGCCATGGCGGCGCAGGCACAAGGAATACCAGTGAGCATTTATGTGCCCAGTTCAATAAGTAGTGTAAAAGAGGAGAAAATTACGTCCCTTGGAGCAAGGCTGATAAAAGTAGACGGCCCAGGTGAAAATGCCGAACGCGAGGCTGCCAGAGTAGCTCGCGATCAGGGGCTTGCCTACATTAGTCCCTACAATGACGTCGACGTTATCGCCGGACAGGGAACTATCGCAGAGGAAATACAGCGTGAATTACCCGGGGTTGATGCGGTTTTTGTAAGTGTAGGTGGAGGAGGTCTGATCAGTGGTATTGGTGCCCACCTCAAAACATACAAGCCTCAGGTTGAAATAGTGGGATGTTGGCCCCAGAACTCCCCCTGTTTGCTGGAGTGCATTAAAGCCGGAACAGTAATCGAGGTAAGTGAACTCGAAACGCTCTCAGATGGTACAGCCGGCGGTGTGGAGGAGGGTGCCGTGACGTTACCCCTGTGCAAGGAGGTGCTGTCGGCTAGTATTGAAGTATCGGAAAGGGAAATTGCCGAGGCGATGGAACTGGTATATCGACATCATGGCTATATCATTGAAGGGGCAGCTGGGGTCGCGCTGGCAGGATTGCTCAAAAACCCGCGACAGTATGCAGGGAAGAAAGTGGTTATCGTTTTGTGCGGGGGAAATATCTCCGAGGAGAAATTCGATAAAGCTATGACCATGCTCGACACGGCGCAGTAGGAGACCTCCCCGGGTTCGTATGGCGCATTAATGCCGGTGTCACTGACGGGGTGACACTTTTGGCTGAATCAGTCCTTATGTATGGGTTCTGAATTTTCTTTCCGCTATCGCGGCATCCCCGGTCTGCTCCTCGACCTTTCCTGGAAACAGGGCTCCCATGATAGCTTTGAAGCGGCCCATTTTCGGAATCACAATGATACCTTCGTTTCTGGAAATGGCATCAAGCGCTTCTGTCGCCAGTTTGTGGGCTGGATAGGGGGGGCCGGCCATCGACGAAAGATATCGGCGAAAATCGGGTTTCCATGGCATTTTATCGAGGCCTTCAATTTGCTCGGCATCGAGCAGAGGCGTGTCAATCGCCGTAGGACAAAGTACGTTGACATGTACGCCATAGGGCGCGGCTTCCGCGCGCAGGCTGCGGCTCAGGCCAACAACCGCATGTTTGGACATAGCGTAGGGGGTTAATAGCGGAACAGGCATAAGGCCGGCGGCGGAGGCTGTATTGACGATGTGACCGTGACCCTGTTTTACCATGATGGGGTAGGCGGCATGGACGCCGTGGATTACGCCCCGAATATTGATGTCGACCACCCGCTCCCAGGCCGCTAGCGGAATCTCAAAGGTTTCGCCACTCACGCCAATGCCGGCATTATTAAATATGAAGTCTATGCGACTGTGCTGATCGGCCAGCTCCTCTACGCATTGCGAAACCGCACCCCCATCGCACACGTCAAGACAAGCGGCGGTTGCAAGGCTCCCGCACTCCCTGGCCACTCGCTGGGCTGACTCCGGGTTTATATCCGTTACATGAACGATAGCGCCACGACCGGCCAGTTCCAGGGACAATGCCCTACCAATTCCGGAACCACCCCCGGTCACCAGGGCTACAGAGTCTTTGTATAGTGTCACTGGAGTGTCTCCATGCATAGTCACGCGCCAATTATAGACATATTGGCAAGCTGAGCATAATTTTCATGACATCAAAGGGGTGCTGGGACGAGAGTGAGTTTGCTAAACTCCCCCAGAGTCAACAATTCGGAGAGATATTTGAGAGCCTGCAAAGTACTCGTGCCACTGCCTGCCTATGGCTTTGACCCCAGCGAGACAGCTATTCCGTGGAAACTACTCACTGACCAGGGCTTTGAGGTCAGTTTTTCCACACCCAGAGGCTCCATGGCCGCGGCAGATACCCTCATGCTATCGGGCAAAGGGCTGGGAGTATGGAAGCCCGTACTGCGTGCCAGGCAAGATGCTCTGGCGGCCTATGCACAGATGCAGATATGCCCGGAATTCCGGCAGCCGTGGAAGTACGAGGAAGTAGAAGAGGCGGATTATGACGCTTTACTGCTCCCTGGAGGGCATGACAAGGGTGTGCGCGAGTACCTGGAGTCATCTCTGTTACAACAGCTCACCGCCAATTTTTTCAGGGCAGGGAAACCGGTTGCCGCAATTTGCCATGGGGTTGTTTTGGCGGCGCGCAGTATTGATCCTATAACGGGGAACTCGGTGCTGCGTGGGTATAAAACGACAGCTCTATTGCGATCGCAGGAATTATTGGCCTATCAGATGACGCGCTGGTGGCTGAAGGACTATTATCTGACGTATCCTGAAGTAACGGTAGAGGACGAAGTGACCGCGGTGCTGGCGGACGCTGTGCAGTTCCATCGGGGCCCCAATCCTCTTTTACGGGATGATCATCGACATCTTGATCGCGGTTTCACGGTGCGGGACAGAAATTACCTGTCTGCCCGCTGGCCTGGGGATGTCTACAGCTTCTCGCTCGAACTGGCGGCAATGATCAGTTCGCCGGAGGTTTAGTAATTTAAGTGCTGGCGGGATTGATTTCCGCGTCGGTGAAGGAGAAACCTAGCAAATAGGGGCATCTAGATTATGACAACTGTACTCGATACAAATCGCCGTCAATTCCTGCAATTTCTCGCTGCGAGCCCTTTGTTGAGCGCAGTGCCTGGATTCAACTTTACTCAGGCTGCGGACCTCGTCGGCAAGCCGGGGGAGGCCATTGATATTTTCGACCTCGAGGCCACCGCAATGGGCAATATCCCGACGGCGCACTGGGGCTACCTGGCCACGGGGGTCAACGACGATTCGACCTTGCGCGCAAACAGGACTGCTTTCGAAAAATATTTTGTTCGTGCCCGTCGCCTGCTTGACGTGGTCAATGTTGACACGTCAGTGGAGATCCTTGGCAGGAAGTGGCCGACTCCGATTGTGCTCGCACCGCTGGGATCACAGAGGGCATTTCACGCGGAGGGAGAGCTTGCTGTCGCCAGGGCGGCAAAAGCTCGGGATCACCTTCAGGTGCTGTCGACGGTGTCCTCGACCGCAGTAGAGGAAGTTGTCGAGGCCCGTCGGGATCCGGTTTGGTTCCAGTTGTACACGATGGGAGGCTGGCAGGGCGTGCAGTCCCGACTTCGCCGAGCGGAAGCTGCGGGTTGTCCCGTCGTTGTGCTCACGGTCGATATGGCAGGTGGCACGGCAGCTCGTCACTCGCTTATGCGGGCGGTGCGCAATGATTCGCGCGACTGTGCAGTGTGCCACCAGGGCGGCGGTATTGCAGCGCGGGGGAAACCAATGCTCAACGGCTCCGATAGGGACGCGGAAATAAGTCTCACCTGGGAATTTCTCGACAGGCTGAAGCAGGACACGACAATGAAGGTTTTCGTCAAAGGCATCGTAACTGCTCAGGACGCTGAGCGCTGTCTGGAACTCGGGGTCGATGGCATCATAGTTTCCAATCACGGTGGTCGCGCAGACGACTCGGGGCGGGGTGCAATTGACAGTCTTGCCGAGGTGGCTTCCGCTGTGCGCGGTCGGACAACATTGTTCATGGACAGCGGTATACGTCGCGGAGTCGACATATTCAAGGCGCTGGCACTGGGTGCCGATGCAATCATGGTCGGGCGCCCGTATATCTGGGGGCTTGGTGCATTCGGCCAGCCCGGTGTTGAAAGGGCACTCGATATCCTCACCGCTGAATTGCAAGTGGCCATGCAATCGTTCGGGACCCCATCCATCGCTGATATAGGGCCTGATAGCATAGGCATCAGCTGAGTCGGGAGGTTGGCCCCGTCATGCCATTCTTAGGGGCCGGGCGCAACCGCCCTGGAGTTTGACGAGAGCTGACTAGTCGTCCCTTTCTTGGGTACATCAACACCACCAGATTCGATACTAAGGGATTACGTTGGCTTGTGCGCCCAGTATGATTGGCGATCCGTTCTCACTCTACTATGAACCTTGATGTTAGATTCTCGCTGTGTCAAAATGTTGAATATTATTCAATTTATGGCGTTGGTTTATGGAATATGAGAGTAGCTCGAAGATGGACGGCAGGGTATGGCGTGTATTCACCTAGAAGCGTCTGTGGAACTTTTTCCGCCCTATGGTATTGTTTATGAGCCTTCCCGAACTTTATTGTATTGACTATTCCCCCTGGTCGGAAAAGGCCAAGTGGGCATTGGACTTCCACAATATCAAATACAGAAAGATACCCTATTCTCCCCTGATGGCAGCTCCCGCGTTAAAATTTAAAGTCAGGAAAAAAGTAAGGCTAAGAAACAAGTTGACCGTGCCCATTTTGATAGATGGTAACGATATCTACGCGGACTCCTTTGATGTGGCCAGATACTCTGAAAGAAGTGGTCAGAGCGAGCAACTGTTTCCAGCGCCTCATGTGGAAAGAATAAAGAAGTTGGATGGTCTAAGTGAGCGCCTGCTCAATTTGTTGCGCGCCGAAGTCTTTGCCAGAATGGAGGAAATTCCGGAGGCGAAGCTGGAAAAGCTTGCAAAAATGCCGGACAACGCGCGGAGAGTTTCTCTGATGATTTTTGATGTTATTGTCAAATACCTGGTAAGAAAATACCCCACAGATAATGGTGAATCAATCAGGTTGCTGCTTGAGGATATACGCGGGGAAGTGAATGACCGCCCCTACATATTGGATAGCTTTAGCTACGCTGATATAACCCTGGCTCAACCGTTGCAGTTTATTTCGCCGGTTAAAGATGAGTATGTGAAGCTGGGAAAGTTCCAGAGGAAAACCATGGAAGACAACGAGCTTGCCGATGAATTCAGCGATCTGCTAGCGTGGCGAGACAAACTGTATGAAATACACAGGCGTCAAAAGTAGCGGTAAGCTGCCGTGAAAGAATAGACGGGTGCGAGAAATTCAGAATACAGACACTGATTTCACGCCTTTTTACATAAGGTAATTACCTTTTTACAATTCAAAAGGAAGGGTCTTCGACCATGATTAGTGAAGAATCTATAAAAGCGCTTGTAGGCCATGAGTTCCCCGGCGGCAAATATACCATTGCACACTGGGAGAACTTTTTGCTCACCGAGTGTACTGGCAGTGAACTAATGCAGAACAACGTGGTTCACCCCGTGGCTCTGTTCCATGTGCCGATTCTTGGCTGCAACACAACAATTTCAGAACTGTTCGAACTCGGCGATGCCCATTCTGAAGCTTCAATCATGATCGAAAGTTATGATTGGGAAATGTTTAAGCCACTTAAGGAAGATATTCCCTATACCGCCAATGGCAAAATAACGGCGGCAGAGCGACGTCACAATGAAGACGGAAGCTTCTATGAACGAATACAGTTTCATTTTGATTTAGCCGATCCGCAGGGTGAGCCCACAGCCACCTCAACTATCACCTGGTACTACACGAAATCGGCATAAAGGGAGACCAAGAACATGCAAGCAAAAGTTGGCGATGAAATTCCGCAATGGGTAATGGAGAGCGTTTCTGCGCAGCGTATGTGTACGATGGCCGCAATTCTGCGAGACCCAAATCCACTGCACTGGGACCGCGATAAGGTTGACAGTGCACTGGGCATTGGCAAACGAACCATTAATCAGGGTCCACTGGGTCTAAGCTACATGATCAATATGCTACACCTGTGGGCCGGTGAAAATTGCATTCGGAAGATATTTATGAATTTCCCAATGCCCCTGGTACTCGACGGTGACCGCGTGGTGGCAAAAGGCGAAGTAACTTCTGTGAAGGACGAAGATCAGGGTCAGTTGCTGGAGTGTCACATATGGCTGGAGGGTGACTTGGGAACCTTGCTTGACGGTACGGCGACTGTTTTTGTATCAGCCTGATTACCGAGGCTGGCTCAGGCCATAGCGAAACCTGCTTAACTGCCTATCATTAAACCTGTATATGGGTAATGATAGGCAGAATTATAAAAATGGAACAGGCTCCGGCATTTGGGTAAGCGCCAGGAAGAGAAAGTTTTAACCGAGGTGGATTTCCATCCGCTCCGCAGCAGTAGGCCCAGCCTTACTTTGAATTGGCACTTTCGAACTAACTGTCGTCACCAAATTCAGGATTATAATCATGCCTTCCACCGTCCGCACTAAATCAGGCATTCCCCTTAAGAATATTTATACGCCAGAGGATGATCCGGACAGGGACTACCAGCGTGACCTGGGAAACCCTGGAAGCTACCCATTTACCCGGGGTACTCGCGACAATCCCGGAGGTGGCTGGATTCAGCGGGAGCTTTCCGGGGAGGGCGACCCGCTACGTTCTAATGCCCAGTTCAAGTACCTGCTGGAAATGGGTCAAACTGGCATCGATGTCATCGGCGACAGTCCCACAATGTCTTTGATGGATCCTGATCACCCCCTGGCAAAATATGTGGTGGGAACCCAGGGTGTGTCTGTGTGTTGTCACAATGATTACCGGGATTTATTGCGGGACATTCCCCTTGATGAGATATCAATTTCCAGTTCTGCGCCAGGCATGTTTACCGTAGCCAGCCTGTACCTGCTGGCCAAGGAAGGGGGTATATCGCCAGCAGCATTGCGCGGCTCGGTACTGCAGTGGCCGTTCTATTCAGAGAACTGTGGCTACGCCTACAAAATGCCTTTTGACCTGCACCTGCGCATGAGTTGCGATGTAATTGAGTTCTGTTCCAGAGAAATGCCCAGATTCCACGGCTATCTTGAAGATACCTATTTTTTCAGTGAGGCGGGATTGAATGCGGTGGAGGAGGCGGCATTGGGTTTTATTGAAATCAGGCACATTGTCAGAACCTTGCTGAATCGGGGGTTGGCCATTGACAGCTTTGCACCCCGGATTGCTATTTTGGTGAACTGCACTATGGATTTCTACGAGGAGATCGCCAAGATTCGCGCCATGCGCCGGATTTTCTCCCGTATGATGAAAGAGGAGTTTGGCGCGCAGGACCCGCGTTCGATGGCGGTGAATATCGCCTGTCATACTTCGGGCTTGTCCCTGACGTCCGAGCAACCGGCGAACAATATTGTCCGGGGAGCCGTGCAAACGGTTG
This sequence comes from Halieaceae bacterium, assembly GCA_018657645.1. Taxonomy (GTDB): domain Bacteria; phylum Pseudomonadota; class Gammaproteobacteria; order Pseudomonadales; family Halieaceae; genus JBALVT01. Next base: position 29,718 of record JABHWT010000109.1, read on the forward strand.
CTCTGGGGCTGGCCGGCATTCAGGCCTTGGAGATTTCAACCTTTGACGAGGGCTTCCGCACGCCCAGTGAAGAAGCTCACCGGGTAGGTTTACGCACCCAGCAGATTGTCGACCTGGAAACCAATATTACCAAGGTGCAAGACCCCTTTGGCGGCTCCTGGTTTATGGAGTCCCTGACCGACGAGGTGGAGGGGAAAATTCTGGCACTGGTTGAGGAAATTGAATCCCGGGGCGACCCAGCTGAATTGGTTACCAGCGGCTACTTTAGGCAATTCTTCGAGGGCACCATGAGTCGGCATCATCAGCAAATGAGTGCGGGTGAGATTACCAAGGTGGGCCTGAATGTCCACAAAATACCCGAGGAGGAAGACACTCTGCTCAGGGATGTCAGTGAGGTTAAAATAGAACCCTACAGGCAGCGGGCCGATGATATCGCGGCCTTCAAATTATCGCGAGATCAGGCGGGGGTGAATGAAAGCTTGCTCCGTGTGCATAACACGGTGCAATCACCCGGCAAAAATATTATGGAAGGCGTTATTAACGCGGTACAAATCGGTGCCACCATGGGAGAGGTGATCGGTGTCATGCGCCAGGCCAGCGGGGAGCCTTACGACCCCTATGGACACCTAAGATCACCCATAGAGGACTTGCTGTGAAAAACATACGGGTTCTCATTGGTATCCTGGGTATGGATCAACACGAGGTAGCGGCAGTGGGAATCGCCAAGATGCTTCGTGACCACGGAATGGAAGTTATCTATGCGGGCTGTTTCAATACGCCGGAGACACTTTTTCAGTCGGCTATAGAAGAAGATGTTGACGTCATAGGGATTAGCTCCCACTCCTGGGAATACCTGTACTACCTGCCGGAACTAATGGAGCTTCTGGCAGCAGAGGAGGAGCCTGTTCCGGTGGTTGTCGGCGGCTCGGTTGTTACCGCAAAGGATGCACAGGAACTGACAGCCATCGGGGTTGCCGCGGTCTATGGGTCGGGTGCCAGTGACGGGGAAATTATCGATAGTATCAAAGAGCTGGCGGACCGCTAAAAGCCATGCAAAAGCTGGTGGACAAGGTTGTCAGCGGTGATCTGCGCAGTGCCTCGCGCCTTATTCGCATGATTGACGATGGACACCCACAATCCCATGAGGCACTGAAACAGCTGTTTCCACATTGTGGCGGCGCCCGCGTCATCGGTATCACCGGTCCCCCTGGTGCCGGCAAGAGCACACTGAGCAGCAGCCTTATCGACATCATACGGCAGCGCAACAAGTCGGTTGGGGTGCTGGCTGTTGACCCCAGTAGCCCCATTACCGGCGGTGCAATTCTCGGTGACCGGATTCGCATGTCGCGCCACGCTCTGGATGAGGATGTTTTTATCCGTTCGCTTGCCAGTCGTGGCCATTTTGGTGGCATCACCCCGGCTACCCGTGGTGCCATACGGGTGATGGATGCCATGGGTAAGGACTATGTCATCGTTGAGACCGTGGGGGTGGGGCAGGATGAGGTGGATATTGCCCGCCTCGCCGACACGACGTTAATTGTATGGGTTCCGGGGCTTGGTGATAACGTACAGGCTATGAAAGCGGGCATCATGGAAGTGGGTGATGTTTTCGTGGTTAACAAGGCCGAACATCCCGACACTGCAAACACGGTAAATTATCTTAAATCTGTATTCAGGCAAACAGGGTCCAGCGGGCCTATTCAAAGAGACTGGATTCCCCCGGTACTCGAAACAGTGGCCCTGAACAGCCGGGGTATTGATGAGTTGTTCAAGGTAATTGACGAGCATGCACAGTACACCAGTCGGGCAAGTGAATACTATCTTGCCCGTAAGCGCGCCGACTGCGAGGTTGAACTAAGGGGCTTTATCAGTCGGGAAATTAATCACAGGATTTCCCGGCAATTGGCAGATGGCGAAAAAATCAATGCGCAGGTTGGACAAATCATAACCGGCGAGACCGATATTTATGTGGTGACAGACAGTTTGTTACAGGAACTGGAGTGAGCCTCGGCCACAGACGCCTATGGAGTCTGTGTTGTTTCGGAGGTCTTTTTTAACTTGTTGATTTTGCTGGATATATGGCGCGCCTGGAGAGATTCGAACTCCCGACCAACTGGTTCGAAGCCAGTTACTCTATCCAGCTGAGCTACAGGCGCGTGGGATGGGGATTATATAGAATCCTGAGCCAGAAGAAAGATCTGATTGCGTCATTTTACTAATTACAGCTTCTTTCGTCCGGTGCAGTATTGAGTATCTGTTCCAGCAACAAGGGCCTGTCCGCCCTAACTGCGTCAACTCCCAGATCGATCATCCGCAGCATTTCTCCGAGGCTCCCTCTGGTGTTGCCGTAGACACGCCTTATTTGAAAGGGGTTTTCATGCTGGAGATAATAAGTTTGCGTTAAGCTAGTTGCTCTAAGGTGATACTGAGGATGTAAGCAGCGAAGTAGCAGTAAATATGAAGCCCTATAAAATAGCCGTAAATATGGAGTGGAGCAGTAAATGCAACGCGCGTTGTGTTATGTGTCCGCAGCACCTGATAGAGAAGCCGCAGCTAATGAAAGAGGCAGTGTTTGAACGGGTGCTCCAGAGGATCTCTCCTGAGGACGTGTTTCGCGTAGTGGTCGCCGGTTACGGCGAGCCCACAACCCATCCTGATTTCATGCAGCATGTCGAGTCGATCCGACAGCATCCTGTGAGATTTGATATGGCCAGTAACGCACAGCAGTTAGATGAAGAGAAAATCCGCCATCTCGACGGCGCCATCGACACACTGCTCGTGTCCTTTTCCAGTATTGTTCCAGAGGTGTACAGGGCCGTTCACGTCAATCTTGATCATCAGCGAGTAATGGACAATATTCAGCTGGCGCAGAGACTGTTCAAAAAAACCCGGCTGGCAATCAGCTTGACACCACTGAATGAGTGTATTGAAACACTCCAGGAAACTATCGACTGGTTCAAATCCAGTGGCATACACAATCTGACGATGTCACCCACCCTGTACAACCGAGGTGGCAGCATGGTCGATCAGCAAATGGCAACCAATCGGCTTCGGCAGATTATCAAGGAAAACGGGCTCCACTCCCAGGAACTCGATTTTGTTCCAGCCTTTAAGGATATCGCACAGCAGTATTTTAAAAATGACTTTCAGTGTATACCCAGAAATATTGACTTGTTCATTACTGCCAGTGGGGATTATCTTTATTGCTATAATGATATTACGCATAAGCATACCTTCGGTCATGTAGCACAACTCGGCATTAGAGAGGCCCTCGAAAAACGTCAAGGAATGGGGGCAATACCCGAGTTATGCGATAGTTGTAATATGCGAGATCGATACAGGGCTAAAGAAGTGGCCAAGGTTGTAGTTAATTACGCATCGAGAAAGCTGATTCCAACTGTCGCAGCCTGAAGCCAGAGAGGGTCACAATGGTAACAATTAGCGTCCTCCATCAGGACACTTGGAAGCGATCTGAGAAAATAGGGGCGACTCGACTAAATGAAGGATGATGCAGACTTCCACTCGGGTGAACTGAAAGCCCAAAGCCAATGGAATACGAGCCAGATATGGGATGAAGCACGGAGAGAGCGACTTCTTCTTAGCAGTGTCCCAGAAGACTTGATAGAGCGTCTAGAGAGCATGCCCTTTTTCTTTGTGGCCACCAGCAGTCAATCGGGGGACTGCGACTGTTCGTTTAAGGGCGGTGGCCCAGGCATTATCCAGTTCATCGACCCAACTCGTTTCGCGTTTCCAGATATGGATGGAAATGGCGCATTCATGAGCTTGGGGAACATCCTTGAAAACCCTCATGTCGGTTGCTTGTTTATAGATTTCAGCGACGGCGGCAGGCTGCGAATTAACGGCAAAGCCAGTATTCACGAGAGCGGGGAGATAAAGCAGCTTTTCCCCGGCTACCCCCGTGTTATACTGGTGGACATCGTTCAGGTTGTCCCAAACTGTCCAGCCCATGTGCCAAAGTTACTGCTCGAAAATAGCACCTGATTACCTCCCTGTTCGGTGCTTGAGTGCACTCGCGTTTTTCTTTTGTCGCTTGCTACAAATACCCGTTGCTTCCGGTGATGGAGTGGCGCCTGCGATAGATGAAAATCTTCTATCTCACACCTGCTTTTTAATAGGCGACAACAATCCTGCTGCAGTGGTCAGGGCCTAAGATGGAGGGCGCTGCGAGCCACCTCGAGCTAGTCATAAAACCTCCTGGTTTGCCTGGAGTGCGCTCGCAATAGAACCGTGCGTCCGGCCAGCTAAAAAGTGCTTTGCGAGTCGAGCACCGAACTAACACGACTGATTAGATCTGAATAGGAGAAGGGTTTGGAGATGAAATCCGCGATTCCTTCAGATCCAAATTGCCGCGAGGCCTCCTGCTCGGAAAAACCACTCATTAAAATTACGCGGATATTCTCATTGATTGACCGAAGTTCGCGATATGTGGTCTGTCCGTTCATGTTGGGCATTGTGAGATCCAGAATAACCAGGTCAATACCCAAGGGGTTTCCCTCAACAATGGCAATAGCCTTTTCACCATCCTCGGCGATTAAAGTGTGATGTCCCGCATTGGTGAGCATTAGGCTCATCATGTCCCGCACGGCTTCCTCGTCATCCACTATGAGAATGGTTCTATTGCCCGGCGACTGAGGCAATTCAATGGTGTCTGTGGTGTCCTTGGCAACGGGTGAGTCGATGCAGGGAAATACCAATCGGAATGTCGTGCCGCGTCCCGGAACGCTATCGACGTCGATGGTGCCATTATGGCCCCGAATAATTCCCAAAACTGCCGACATGCCCAAGCCGCGTCCGGTGAACTTGGTGGTAAAAAAGGGCTCAAAGAGGCGGTCTCGGGTTTCCCTGTCCATGCCACAGCCGGTGTCGTGAATTTCGAGATAGACGTGGTTGGCGGTCCCGGTCAATGTGGCATTTGTCACATCTGTTTTAATTCTAATGAGGCCGGTGTTATTTTCCAGCGCCTCAGAGGCGTTGATTATAAGATTCATGATGACCTGCTGAACCTGTGCCCGGTCGCCCTCGATATTGGGCAAATCCGGTGCTAGCTGGTAGTCGATATGAATATTGTTGGAGATGGAAACCGAGAGCAATTTTCCCATTCCCAGTATCAACTGATTCAGATTGACGGGTTCGATAACAAATTTTCCCTTTCCCGAATAAGCCAGTAGTTGCTGAGTCAACTCTGCAGCGCGCTGCGCGGTGCTGATCACGACCTCTATTCGCGCAATCATCTCTACAGGATCATGTCGGCTCTCTCGGGCTAGTTCTGCATTTCCCATTATAGCGGCCAGGAGGTTGTTGAAATCGTGGGCGATGCCACCGGCCATAATGCCCATGCTCTCCAGCTTTTGGGTCTGCAGCATCTGTCGCTGTAGTTCTTCCTGTTGCTGTTGTGCCTGTACCCTGGCAGTAACGTTCTGGACAGTGCCGGATATGCCGACAAGTTTCATTTTCTCATCGTGGACCAGGTGTGCAATCAGATGAATCCAGTCAACGGTGTCTGAGGGGCGGGCACGCCTGAAATAAATATCACAGCTCCCTCGTTCGATTTTTTTGAAATGGTGGTGATCATCGATGTGCACCAGATCAAATGCGTCGGCTATACGGAAGTCACGAACTTCTTGCTCAATGCCAAACAGTCTGGCGCACTCCTTGGAAGCCGACATTGTTCGCTTTATTACATCCCAGCGGAAATCTCCAACGTTGGAAATTCCCTGCGCCATTTCGAGCCTTTCAGTACTAGATTGCAACTCCGCTTCGTTTGCCTTTTCTTGGGTCAGGTCCCGGAGATGAAAAAGAATGCATACCATGCCGTCTATGTCCATCAGGCGTCCCGATATGACAAGCGGCACTGTATCTCCCACGGCATTCCTGAACTGGGTTTCAATGCCTTCACAGATTCCACTCTCTGTTAGGCTCTTGACGAAAAAGCTCCCGGTCTTCAGGGACCAGCCACAGACTCTGAAGGGCACTCCAGGTCAGCTTCCCACTAGCGACAAAATCATCGTCGTATTTTAGAAGGCTGTTAGCGGCAGAGTTAGCGTCAATTAGCACTCTGGGCTCCACGCTAAACAATATCATTGGGGCATGGCTGGCCTGGAAAATCAGGGAAAACTTAAGGTTGCTGTCGGTGAGCTGTTGCTCTGTTTTTCTTAATGGCCCAATATCCCGAATAGACGTAACTGAAAAATGCTCATTTTCGAAGTGCACCATATTGCCGGAGATAAGCGCAGGGAAGGTGCTGCCGTCCTTGCGCCTGAGTATCGTTTCAAAATAGTCACCCCTATTATCTTTACCAATCCACTTCGCGAATTGGTCCTTTGCCTTTTTATCAACCCAAATGTCGTGGATATCGACGGGCTGGCCACTCCACTCGTCTTTGCTATAGCCAGTGATTCGCTCTGATGCGTCATTTACGATAAGGATTTTGGCGGTGCGCATATTTGCGACAGTAATGAGATCCTGATTGGAGACAAACGCTTCCTTCAAGATTTCATCCATACGATTGCGCTCACGCAGCAGCTCTTTAAGCTTCGCTACCTCCAGCTCAAGCCTGGCAATCTGTTGTTGATCTGAACTCGTCATAATGCGTGATTTTAAGTCAGCCCCGAGGGAGCTTCCCACAAATCGTCTACTATTCGCAACTTAAGGCATCTTGGAACTACCATGCGATGAATGAAATGTGCCACTGCCAATACGGACTGTGCCCTGACAGCTTGTGGCAGGTGCCAGACCGGGCTGCCGGATCGCCGACGGCCCCGACGAGGTACGCATGGTTAATCAGGAGAAAGGTTTTCCGTTTCTGCCGTCGAATTATCGGGCGAAGAACCTGACTCACATACTTCGTGGTATGCGAGCATGATAAGAAACATTACGCTTGGTACCAGGTGTAGGCTAATGCGGCCCAGGCTACTATGGTACACGGCGCCATAGGCAAACTTGGTAAATAAAAACAGGGTCAGCAAAAGTCCAACCGCACTTGTCAGGGCTGCTCCAATTCCCAGATAGCGGTGAAAGTTAGATAAAAAGGCCAGGGGTACCAGGCATAAGAGCAAGTAGGTAAACAGGTGCCAGTTATCAAATACAGCAAAGCTCGTCAGAATAGGTGATAGCGCGTTTGGACGATAGCTAAGGGCAAGTTGGCCTAGTGAGTGGCCCGCCACGTTAATGTCCTCGGGAAACATCCACAGTACTGCAACAACCAGTGCAGGGAGCAATAGCAGAAAAAACAACGATTTTCGAAGCGACAGGGAGACGACTATCAACGCGGGAATAAAGCTCAAAAACCAGTAAAATCCCTCATTTTTGATGGTCATGCAGAGTCCCGCAAGTAGCAGCGCCAGGGCACCCTGCCACCGCTCCTTGTTCTGGGACCAGTTGTGGAATGCCATCAGAGCGCCCACATAGCAAGTTCCAAGAAATAAGTCGGCATAACCTGCCAGAGCGACATGGACATTGATTAGGGGCATCGACATCAGCATGTAGGTAAAAATCAGGGCGGTTAGCGGACCAACTCCGGCTACGCGAGCCTGACCATAGAACATACAGCCCAGAGCCGCATAGCAAAGTAGCCACGGCAAATTCATTAAGCTTTCGTCCCAGCGGCCCAGGGCCAGGTTTACCCATGTCTGAAGTAATGGAATGGTTTGTGGATATTCAGGGTGGTGATCACTAAAAACACCCTCGCCGCCCATTTTCAGCCATAAATCAGGTTCGACGAAGGGCGTTATGCCGGCTGTATGGAACCACACCTTGGCCTTGGTGGCCCAATGCATGGTTGCATCCCAGGGGAAGAGCGGTCGCCAAATCAACTCCAGCCCCAGGGTCAACAGGCGCAGACTAATAAGAGCGAAAAACAGGGAAAAAAGCAGTTTATGCCAATATGACATACAGCAAAAACCAAAATCTGGCATTGCGGCGGTATTGTTGACAGGGTCGGTGAAGCGCTTGGTTACAATGGCGGCCAGCGCCAGTATGCCCGACACCGAGCCCACCCAGGCAATGGAAAGTGGAAAGCCACAGGCATCGATCAAGCGCATGAGCACTGTAATGCCCAACAGACCCAGCAACGCGCCATAGCCTGCTAGTAAAGGCCAGCGGCCTGGAAGCGAATTGGGAGTGAATAACTGCAGCCACCCAGTTCCCAGCAACAGAGGCAATCCAAGGGCAAGTATTAGATACAATAAATCCATTCACAATACCCTGTACAGACTGCCAATGTCATCAACCATTAGCACTTCAACAGGGAGTTGATCCTGATTTGGCAGAATCATGGCGCCTGTTTCTTTATTAAAGCGTATTTCACTGGGATTAAGAAGTACAATCCTGTCATCCCGACGAAAAATGGCTTTGTCCGGAAGCTCCGGCCCGTATCGTCTCCATAGAACATTGTAGGGATACAGGTAATAAGCACCACGCATTCCCTCGTAGTCACCACGCGAGCCAAGAAAGAAGCGATACTGTGGCGAGTTCGTATGATGTTTTACCTTTTGAATAAAGCTGTAGATTTCTCCACTGGGAGCCGCCGCGGCAAGCTTCTCGGTAGATTTCAGGCCAGAAAAACTGGCATGCGTATTGTGTAATTTGTGCAGTAATCTCGTCTGCCACAGGGCATCCAACCCGAGCCAGCAAGCGACAGTTAATACAGCGACAACACGCAAGTCGAAGCGCTTGTGGGCGCGACCGGTAAACAGCAACCCGGCGTAGCTGAGCAAGCTCAAAGCCAGCAATGCTGCGAAAACAGGCACGGGTTTCGGCGTCGCGTTAGTGGCGGCAATGCCCTGGTAGTGGTTCGACGAGGTCATATCCCAGGAAGAATACGAAGTCCACTGAAAATATACAGATTTCAGATGATTACTAAACGATGGAGAGGGGGCCGAAAATCCTGCCAGGGTCAATTCATCCCCTGGTCTACCGTCAAGTACAATACCGAGCTCTAGAGCAGTTCCTTTCCAGGCGGGGACATTTGATGTCGGTATCCAGATTGAGCGTTGAACCGGTGTGTAGTGATCCAGGGAAAATATGCGATTACCACCCTTTGTGGTTTTCCAGATAAGTGCCACCGAACTGTGTAACGAGTCATCCAGGAATCGAAGGTGGATCTGGGCATAGTCTGAAAGAACCATGTTTGAGGGAGAAGAAATGAGAACAGCGCGGCCCACCGCGTCCAGCTTAACCCGTATGCCGTCCTTGGTGGGTAGCCGGGAACCGACAACCACCGATAATTGCTGCGAAGACCAGAACCTGGTATCTGCAGTATGTTGCCCACTTTGCCACCAGAACAACAGGTAGGCCCCCAACAGGAGGGCAGCGCAGCCTGTGGTTAGTGAGCAGAGTACCAATTTCGGCATATATACTTCTGAGTATGGTTATTATTGCCACGATATACTAGCAGGAACACAGACGGAATTAAATCTGACAGGCGGTTACCAGGATGCCCTCAGCTCGACCGATCGATTACCCTTCCCTTAGCTATCTTGCCCTTTTGTGACTCTGCCCTGCTGTGCATTTCCGTCCAATTCCATAGCCCTTATTCTTGCCAGTGCCAGTTCTGTTAATTGTCGATTCTGGGAGACCAGATCTGAAAGCAGACCGGCGACCAATACCATAAAACCCATTGTCAGCAGCGCGCTGCCGATAACAAGGGATTGAATATTCCCGTCGCCATCACCGGAAAAATAAAGATACACAAAGCGCAGGATCGGCGCGATTCCACTGGCGGACAGCACCGCGCCTATGTAGAAGAAAAAGCGCATTGGCCGGTACATGGCGTACATGCGAATTGTGCCTACCGCTTGCCTGGCTACAAACTGCGGAATGTGTTTGTACAGACGGGATTCGCGGGTCTTTGGATTGGTCTCCACTGGTAGGCTGACTATCGCCATCTGCTTGTTAGCGGCCTGAATAATCATCTCTATGGTGTAGCTGAATGTTGACAGAATATTCAGGTCCATGGCTGCCTGCCGTGAAATCGCGCGAAAACCGGACACCGCATCAGGCACGTTGGCGCCGGACAGCGAACGTACAACGCGACTGCCCAGCCATTGCATGAACTTGTTGGCGAAACCAAACTCTGGATTGGTAGCAGTTTGTCTGTCGCCTATCACTATGTCCGCCTGCCCTGAGAGCACTGGCTGGACAAGCTTCGCGATGTCACTTCCCACATACTGTCCATCGCCGTCGGTATTGACGATGATGTCTGCCCCTAAAACCAGGGCATTATGCAAGCCCGTACGAAAAGCTCTTCCCAGTCCCCGATTGGCTCCGTGTCTGCAAATTTGCTTTACGCCATTCGTCTTCGCTACTTCAATGGTGTCATCCACGCTTCCATCATCAATGACCAGAATCTCGATCTCATCAATACCTTCAATTTTTTGTGGAATTTCTGCCAGCGTTGTGGCGAGGGTTGCCCCCTCATTGAAACAGGGAATTTGAACAACTAGCTTCACAGGTGACCTCCACTTACACGAGGCTTCATTAAGTGCGTGCACTCACCGAACATAGAGCTACAGAGGCGGATTAAACAGTACCCATTCGCATTTCCTGTAAAGTTTCCGTGGTTCATTGGGTGGCCTTATTCGAGCTCTCGGTTGACATTATTATAACCCGTTCTGCTCCAACACATACCATTGATGTCATTGTGCCCACCGGATTAATGCGGTACTACCCGTGGCCACTATTCTGGTATTCTCTCCTTTCTTTAGCCAGTTGTGAGGCTGTCGTAGATACAGATGGATCCAGAGGTAACAATTATTGGTGCTCTGCCGCCCATTGTTGGCATTTCCCACTACACAGCAAATTTGGTTGAATGCCTCTCCAGACAAATCAATGTCAGTTTTCTTGGTTTTAAGCACATTTATCCCGCAGCCCTTTTTCCTGGTCAGCTGACTGACCCTACAACAGTTACCCCGAGTGAAACCAGTAATTTAGAGATTAACAATTGTCTGAATTGGTTTAATCCGCTGGGGTGGATGGCTCAGGCTTTCGCGATTCGCTCCAGGCTAGTTCATGGTCAATGGTGGAGTTATCCACTTGCGCCAGTGTATATAGTGATTTTGGGTATTAGTAAACTGCGGCGAAAAAAAAACCTGTTAACAGTACACAATGTACTGCCACACGAAAACACGGTGTATAGGCGGTTTGTCCACACCGCGGTTTACCACTTTGCCGATGAGTTTATTGTGCATACGGAGGAGAATCGCAACCGACTGATGACCATGGTCAATAATAAAAAGGTACATATTGTCCATCACGGCGTATCCCAACCCAGACAGGTGAGCATGACAAGACCAGAGGCTCGGCAATTACTGGGGATCGGGCGAGACGATAAAATACTACTTTGTTTTGGCCATATCAGGGCCTACAAAGGACTGGATGTGGCCATCGATGCCCTGGCAAACACTGAGGATAAGTCGATCAAGCTACTAGTTGTCGGGAAATGTTGGGGAGAGTGGGACAAGTACCAACAGAAAATAAATGCCCGTCGGTTGGAGGGTCGAATAATTGTAAAACCAGGGTATGTCCCTACCGATCAAATTGAAGCCTATTTTCGGGCAGTAGACCTGGTTTTACTTCCCTATACCCACTTCGATGCGCAGAGCGGCGTCGGGGCCATGGCTGTTGGGTTTCAGACCCCTCTGATTGTTTCTGATGCGGGTGGACTGAAGGAATATGTAGGTAGCAGGGATTTTGTTTTTAAAAGCGGCGATTCTGAGGAACTGGCCGGAAAAATCGGCAGTGCGCTGAGCAACCCATTTCTGGAGCGGGATTGCGCTGCACACATGCAGGCATTAGGGGAGGATTTGGGGTGGCAATCGGCAGCGGACAAGACCGTCGCAATATACAGGTCGATGCTAGGGCAACTCTGAATAATACGGTGCGCTCCGAGGTGCCCTGGCACTACCAGGTGTCGACATGATTTCTCTTTTTCCCATCACGCGGGATGGCTGGCGGCGCAGACTTCAATGCGCTCATGATCCACCGACGGCTATCCATAGGATCGATGGCGTCGTCTATTTCCAAATATGAAGCCATATTGGTGGCCTTGCCACGCTCATAGGCCATATCTACCATTTGCTGATAGACCGTATTTCGTTCATCCAGGTCCTCTATAGCCTCCAACTCCTTGCGAAATCCGAGTTTGACTGCACCCTCCAGGCCCATACCGCCGAATTCGCCGGTGGGCCATGTGATAGTGAACAGTGGCGCCATGAAACTGCCTCCAGCCATGGCCTGCGCCCCCAGACCGTAGCCTTTGCGCAGGATAATGGTAAAGAAGGGCACAGTCATACTAGCGCCGGTGACAAACATGCGGCCGAAGCGGCGTACCACGGCGGTTTTTTCAACCTCGGGACCGACCATGAAACCCGGCGTATCGCACAGGAACAGAATGGGGATGTCGAAGGCATCGCACAGCTGCATAAATCGTGCAGCCTTGTCGGCACCGGGGCCGTCAATGGCGCCGCCCAAGTGACTGGGGTTATTGGCGATGATGCCGATGGGCCGCCCTTCGACGCGGGCCAGTGAGGTCACCATGCCAACACCGTACTGTTTGCGCAGCTCCAGTATGCTGTCGGTATCGGCCAGGCTCGTAATAACCTTGCGAATATCG
>JABHWT010000387.1 GCA_018657645.1 Halieaceae bacterium
CATGACACCGCCGCCGGGATGGGTGCCCGCTCCGCAGAGGTAGAGACCATCCAGTGGTAGACCATAGCGCGAGGCGCCCGGTACAGGGCGTAGCACAAACCATTGGTCCAGCGCCATTTCTCCGTGGTTCCAATCGCCCCCGGTCATTCCGAAGCGCTGCTCCAGGTCAGCGGGAGTGAGCAGCTGGGCGTGTTCAATTGTCGACCTGATATTCGGTGCATAGTGCTGGAGTTGATCGATACAACGGTCCAGGAATTGCGTCCTTGCCTGGTCTGTCCAGCCACCTTTAAGCGCATACGGGGCATACTGCACCGTTGCGTTTAATACATGACCGCTACCATCCACCAGGTTGGGGTCGCTTATCGAGGGTAGAGAGAACTCCATCAGGGGTTGTTGGGAATACTCGCCATACTTTATCGCGTTATAACAATTCTCGACCGCTTCCAGGCCGGGTGCGATGACCAGTCGTCCCGACAGCGCCTGTTCTTCAAGCCCGCTGAACTCAGGTAGTGCAGACAGTGCCAGGTGTAACTTTGCAGTGGAACCTCGCATTCGAACATGGGAGACCGCGTGTACAAAGTCCGCCTCAAAGTGGCGACTGCCCACCAGATCCAGGGCAGTCTTTTTAATGTCGGCATTGGAGACGACTCTACTGGCGGTCAGTAACTCCCCGCTGTGGAGAGTGACGCCGCCAACCCGGCAATTTTCAACATTAATAGAGCTTACCGATGCGCCGGTTCGTATCTCCACTCCCGCTGCCTTCGCAGCTTCCGCGATGGCTGCAGACACAGAGCCCATACCGCCTTCGGGCAATCCCATGTAGTCCGTCGACGGCATTGTTAGGCGCGAAAGAAAGGCCACTACGTTGCCCGATGACCGGGCGCCGAAATGTGATCCCAAAACACTGTCCAGAGCCAATGCACCCTTGAGTAAATCGTGCTCCAAATTATCGTTGAGGTGGTCGTACATATTCATGCCGACAATCCGCAAGAACTCCCTGAGCCGATCTTTGCCCAACCCAAAACGCAGGCCCCAGCCCGCTTTAACTGCGGTCCATTTATCGGCGAGGTCTGGATTGAAAATATCAATGGGAGGGTGGTCGAACAGTAGCCGAAGTACCTCTGCAAACGCAGTGGCGTCGTTCATCAGAGAGCTAAACGCTTGTTGCTCTTCAGTCGACACGCCGGCTCCCGATATAACATTGCCAGAGATAGTCAGGTGATTCGAATCGGTTGCCAGCGCAGTGGTGGTCAAGTTCTTTGCCGCCAGCTTTAATCCGTGCCGGGTCAGTGCCAGGTCTCGGGCAATACCGGGATGTAACTGCTGCAGAAACTGTGCGCCACTGGATACACGGTAGCCTGTGTGAAACGCCTCGGTTGCCGCCGCCCCGCCGATAACATCCCGGCGCTCCAGTACACATACTTTGTGTCCCGATTTTGCCAGATAGGCCGCGCACACCAGGCCATTGTGGCCCCCCCCGACGATTAGGGTGTCATAGTTTTTAGTCATCACCTTCATCCTCGGGAACAGTGTTGGGCCGATTCAGGTCGAGCAGAATTTCGCGAGCGGCGTTGGCCCCGGGGGCAGCCATCACACCACCACCGGGGTGGGTAGAGGAGCCACACATATACATACCCTTCACAGGACCGCGATATTGCGCATAGCCGGGGAAGGGGCGGTTAAACATCAATTGATCGAGGGTTAATTCGCCCTGGAAGATATTGCCCTCTGTAAGGCCAATTTCCGCTTCTATCTCACGCGGTGTCCGCACTTCAGCGTGCGCAATAAGGTCGCGAAAATTAGAGCTGTATTTGCCAATTTGGTTGAGTACAGTTTCGCCAAAGGCGGCCACGCTCTCGTCAGTCCAGTCGTCTCCCTCGTGTTCGGGGGAGGTCAGCTTGGCAGGGCAATACTGTACAAACACACTCATAAAGTGCTTTCCCGGAGGGGCCATGGTTGGATCGGCGTAGGTGGGTACCAGAATATCCAGATAGGGGTCCTTCGACCAGGTTCCCGCCTTCCAGTCATCGTAGGCGTGCTCCATTCGCTCTACAGAATCGGTGACGTGTATAAAACCGTTTACCAGTTCGCTACCGGCAGGCAGGGCGTCGAATTGTGGTGCCCCGTTAAGGGCAATATTGACCTTGCCGCTGGAGCCCCGTATTTTGAAGTTTTTAGCCGCCGCGACCACATTCTCCCCTGCGTCTTTAGGGTCCATGATGCCGAGGAAAGTTCGCTTGGCATCGAGGTTGGATACCACAATCTTGGAGCGAATCTCCTCGCCAGACTCCAGAGCAACACCGACGGCTGTGCCCCGTTCGACGATAATCTGCTCCACTCCAGCACCGGTTCGAATCTGTCCTCCATGCTCCTGCAAGGCACCGGCCAAAGCGCTGGCAATGGATCCCATACCACCGCGAGCGAAGCCCCAGGCGCCCACGCTGCCATCCATGTCCCCCATGTAGTGGTGCAGCAAGACATACGCAGTTCCGGGCGACATGGGGCCCAGCCCTGTGCCAATAATGCCGGACCCCGCCAACGATGCTTTTAATACGTCGCTTTTAAAATACTGATCGAGATAGTCGGCTACGCTAATGGTAAAAAAGCGTGCGAAATGATGCATATCCTTCTCGCCCAGATCGTAAAAATTTCTGGCGATAAACAGCAGTTCCTGAAGGTCTCTCGGTTTAAAACTGGTCGGGTCGGG
>JABHWT010000466.1 GCA_018657645.1 Halieaceae bacterium
AGATTCTGCATTAAACCCTGCCGCTCTATGGATTGATCCTGAGAGATCACCATTCTTAGTCCGGGGATGGCCAGGGCCTGTGCATCCAGGAATATCTGATTTGGAGATGTCTGAAAGCCAATGGCCTGGCCGGACAGGTGGGATTTGAGAGCATCGAGATTTTCGGTTGCAAAGCCAACCGCAAACGGACCACCGCCATTGGTCCGTAGTTGTGTGCGCACCGGTCCCTCGCCGTCGGGAGACAGGACTTCAACCTGACAATTACCTACATCAAGTGTGATCCTGCTGGCGCCCAAAGCCGCAATTTTATCCCTGCTGACCTCCCTTGCATCCAGTAGTTGGGTCCACCTGGCTGCGACCCTGTCTGCCTCGTGCGTGCTTACCTGAACTCGGTCAACCCTGGATAGCATTTTAAACCCCTTTATAACAGTAAATGGGTCGGACAAAAGCCCGATCTCAAGTGTATAGGATAAGGGCGCGCCAGGGTAAGTGGTAAGTACGGCAGGAATGTATGATTAAGGCGCGATGAGCTACCTTAAATAGCCATTTCTGACTTATAATATGAAGATCCATCTCCAGCAGTAGACATGCCGTATTATGGTGCCCCGGACGTTGTACAGTTCGGCTCAGCACAGATTCGACTTGCGGTTATTTATGCTGGAAATTTACGCCAAACCTATAGACGAACACTTCAGGATTATTGCGTGCTAAACATTGATGACAACCGTGTCGCCTTGACGATTGTACCCATACTTCGACTGGCATTTAGGCCCCTGTTTCTCGGAGGCACGCTATTTTCGGTGATCGCTATGAGTTGGTGGACCTATTTCTGGTTGAACCCTTTCGCCTGGGAGCCGCATGGAGGGGCTATTTGGTGGCATGGCCATGAAATGCTGTTTGGATTTGGCAGTGCCATCGTCGTTGGGTTTTTGCTCACCGCCGTCCAGACCTGGACCGGGGTCATAGGTCTGCGCGGAAAACTATTGGCGGTACTGTTCACCAGTTGGCTACTGGGACGTTTATTAGTGGCATTTGGATCGTTTTTCCCTGTGTGGATGATTGTTGGTGCGGACCTGTCATTCCTGCTTTTTGCAGCGATTGCGATGGCCTACCCGGTGATAAAGGTTAAACAGTGGCGCAACCTGATGTTTGTTCCCATGTTGTTCGCTCTGGCACTGCTTAACGGGGCCGGCCACTGGGGGGTGTTGAACAATCGCCCCGATCTGGCGCTTCAGTCACTACATGGTGCTGTCATGCTCATTACGCTGATTATTATTGTGGTGGGTGGCCGGGTTATACCTTTTTTCACTGCCAATTCAACAGGTTGCGAACGATTATTGCCCCTGCAATGGCTTGAAGCGCTCAGCGTAATTACTGTGATCATGTTAACAGCAGTAGCTTTGGTTGGATACGGCAAGGTACCGGCGGCCATTACAGTGCCCCTGTGTGTTATTGCGGCGCTTGCCAATGGCTGGCGTTTCCTACGCTGGGGCTATCAATATAGCTGGCGAACGCCCCTACTGTGGTCACTTCATTTGGCCTATGCATTCATTCCACTGGGCCTGTTGGCGTTGGCTTTCCACAGCGCGGGGTACTTGGCGAGTGTCAGTACGGCGCTGCATTGCTTTACCGCCGGCGCAGTGGGAGGAATGATATTGGCTATGATATCCCGGGTTACACTGGGGCACACGGGGCGTCCACTGAACCCGCCCCGAGCGATCGTCCCGGCTTACATTTGTATCCTGACTGGAGCGGGTTTGCGGGTAGTGGTGCCCACCGGGTGGCCGGAGTACAGCCAATGGGGAGTTGGTATTGCAGGGCTGTTGTGGGTACTGGCTTACGGCATATACTGTGTTTACTATGGCCCCATGCTTGTTACCGAGCGTGCCGATGGCAGGCCTGGATAAGAACGGCCCGGCAACCACCACTGGCTCAATTGTGATCTCGATCAATTAACCTACTTTTTTGCTGGGTTATTATCTGTTGCTGACCCCAATCTGAAATTAGGAGTGACTTATGAGTGATAGCTGTTGCGGTGCCTGTGGTGGACAGGACTCCCAGGCCCAAAAGGACAAAGCTGCGGTGCAAGAGCAGGCCCCAGTACCGGATACCAAAAAGGAGCAAAAAAAAGAAGAAAAATAGCCTGTGGTCAGCCGGCAAAAAACGGATGACCAGTGGGAGCAGGCTCCGATAGAAGCATCTCCCAAAGAAGAAGTGAGGCCTGCGCCATCGGTGTTTGCCGGATTATAAGTAGCTGCTATTATGTCTCGAATGGCTCCCTTCGGGCGTGCCGTCGAAAACCGGCAGGCGCTTTGCGCTTTTTCGTGGTAGCGCCGGCGCCTGCTCCTCTTTTTCGGGTACCATGCCCGCGAAAATGCGCCTTGCTCTCGGCTTTTGACGACTCGCTCAAGGTAAACAATGATTGGCGAGGTACACGGGTATGGCTGAACCGGTAGAGGCACTACTATTTGACTTTGGTGGAGTATTCACGGATTCGCCTTTTCACGCTGTACAGGCCTATGGCAATGATCTGGGTATTGGAGCGAGTGAAATTACAGGCATTGTGTTCGGTTCTTACGAGCATGATGGCGATCACCCCTGGCACAAACTTGAACGCGGTGAAATCCTGTTGGAGGACGCCCGGGAGCTTATTCTCGCTCTAGGCCGGGAGCGAGCGCTGGAAGTCGATATATACCAGCTGTTTGCCAAAATGGCAGATAATAATGCAGGTGTTGAAGGTCGCAGGCCACTAGTGGAGCGGGTAAGGGCGCTCAAGCAGGAGGGATACCGCACTGGGATTATTACCAATAATGTTGCAGAATTCGGAGAGGGCTGGCGCGCACTTATTCCAGTAGAAGAACTGTTTGATTTTGTAGTGGACTCCAGTAGTGCGGGCGTGCGCAAGCCGGACCCACGTATATTTCAGATTGCGCTGCAGCAACTTAACGGGCTTGCGCCTGAGCGAGCCATCTTTCTGGATGACTACCAGGCCAATGTGGATGCAGCACGCAAATTCGGACTACAGGCACTCACGGTGGGTGCAGATGTACAGGCAACAATCCGTGATCTGGATCAGATGCTGGCTGACTGAAGAACCGCTTGCTAGTAACTGCCGATTAATCTTGTAATTTCTCCCTCATTGGGAAAACGATGGCTTATTTTCTTGGAAAATATGAGGGTATCTCCCAGTATTACGTCAAAAATTCCGTTGCCCAATTCCTCAAGGATTGAAACGTATCCTAATGAGGATTCAATTTCATCAGCCACACGGGCTGCATAGGGGTAGTAATTTCACTGGCCGCAATATCGAATGGTAATTTTCACTATATCTCCCGGCATTATGCAGTGTACAAGAGGCGGTGTAGGAGCGAGGAAAAAGTTGTGGCGGTAAGGCTAACACATAGTCAGGGGGGTGTGGCAGAGATACCTGAGGCCGCACCACCTGGGTGGAGAGGACATTGAAGGTGGTATTTTCTCGATATCCGCCTCGCGGCAGTGCCTTGCGCTTAAGGTAACAGACCGTTGACACCTGGATGCAGATAGCAGTACCTTACATTTTTCGTGTCTAGGAGTCTGTCGGACTTAACACTGTTCTACTGCCCAAAAGCAGAAATCTGCCACTTCTTACGATCAATTTTATTAAATAGAACCACTATTTGCCTCAATCGATCGTAAAAACTGACCAATTTCTGCTTCCTCTCGCTACCAACGGTTAAGTCCGACAGACTCCTGGAATAACTTGCTCCCAAAGGCCCATTATGTTCCGTACTCTCATTGCTATCCTGTACTGCCTGCTAGCAGTTTCCGCCATGTCCGCGACCGAATCCTACAATACCACTGTTCTTCAGGCCGCGGTGTATGACACCAATTTTGGTGAATGTATGGCTCAGCTGAAAGACTCACCGAGCAGCCAGGGGCTGGACTGTAAACCTGGCTGGGTGACTTTCAGCTGTAGCGGAGACTTTAACTCTAAATCTGCCGGTAATAATAAACTGACGGCGGCACAAATCGCACTGCTCAGTGGCGACCTGGTAAATGTTCAAGTGACCGATGAGAAGAAACACAATGGATACTGCTTCGCGCGAAAAATAGCTAATCTCAAACTGTCGAACTGAGTACTGGCTGGATAATATGTTTTTGTCTGGAGCCTCCAGCAGAGTCATATTTGGAGCCCTCTCGGTTGCCTGTCTTGTAGTTTTTGCAGGCAAAAACCAGAAAGGCGAGGGTATTGCGCCTAAAGTCCCTGGAGAAGCTATGGAGTTCGAAGAGGCAGTTAATGTCAGAGCCCGTGAAGCCGGAACAAATAAACCGATGAGGTTGTTGGGGAACGAGGTTGGTCCGCAGTTATTGGTGACCACTGTCGGTGACGCTATAAATTCTAGCGCTGGAGATGGCAGCGCAAATCCCGTTGAGATTGGCCAGGACAGGTACGTAGATCAATACTACTACGAGCAAGGCGGCACTGCAGGAAATGTTGTTCATCTTGGGCGGGATCTCGACGCCGATGGTGTGCACCCCCAAAGCTATAATGGATATGATGAACCGGTTGATTTGGGACCCAATATCGATGTTGATGATAAAATCTCGGAGTCGAATGGGGCGATTGTTGAATATGTTAACCTCGGCATGGATATAGATGTTGAAGACCAATATCAAATATCGGGCTCAGACCCGGTAAACATAGGTGCAGACCTGGACGTCGGTGGTATTTGAGCACTGCTCAGCTGCAGCTGAAACAGCTCTTGTTCTGAGTTGAGACGTTGTGTTGCCCGGTCGTTATCTGTTATTTTAATTCGCGAAATAAATAGTCAGCTTTTATCGCTGTGATTTTGATTTGACTAAAAAAAAGGGAAGAGTGATTCATGAGAACGAAACTAACGGAAATGCTTGGAATTGAAGCACCGATTATTTGTGGTGGAATGATGCGAATCGGAACCGCGGAACTGGCGGCTGCAGCATCAAATGCGGGAGCATTGGGCGTCATGACTGCGCTCAGTTGTTCTACGCCGGAATTGCTACGAGCTGAAATAGAAAAGTGTCAGTCTTTGACAGATAAACCGTTCGCAGTAAATGTGACCGTGGGCGTGGTGGCTACTGAAGTCAATTATGACGAGTATGTTGATGTCATTTGTGGTAGTGGTGTTAAGTTTGTAGAGACAGCGGGGCGCAGCCCCGAGCCATTTATGCCGATGTATAATGCCGCTGGAATCAAAGTTATCCATAAGTGTGTAGCAGTACGCCATGCACTCAAGGCAGAGAAAATAGGTGTGGCTGCCGTCAGCATAGACGGATTTGAGTGTGCGGGACATCCCGGAGAAGAAGATGTTACCGGGTTGGTTCTCATACCAGCTGCGGTAAATCGACTTAAAATTCCCGTCGTAGCCTCGGGCGGATTTGCCGATGGCCGCGGCTTGGCGGCAGCTTTGGCACTGGGCGCCGAGGGAATTAATATGGGGACCCGGTTTATGGTCACGCAGGAAGCGCCTATGCACGAGAACATTAAGCAAAGAATCGTAGAAATGACGGAAACTGAAACGTCCCTGATCTTCAGAACGTTCAGAAACACGGCCAGGGTTTTAACAAACGATGTGGCTGTGCAGGTGGCTGAGGTGGAGAAGGCAGGTGGTGATTTTGGTCAGATACACGCACTTGTGTCTGGTAAGAAGCAAGACGAGGTCTACGCAACTGGAGATGTGGATGCCGGTATGATCACGGTCGGCATGTGTGGTGGCTTGATCAATGATATTCCAAGCTGTAAAGACCTGGTGGCAAACATTGTGGCAGATGCCGAGCAGATCATCGGTGGCCGATTAGCGTCAGTAATTGCCTGATTGTTAAGGAGCTTCAGACTTCCAGGCGAGACCTGAGGTAACAATCACTATCCTGAGGTAACTTAATGTGTATTAATCAGGGCTGCCTTAATTCTATTGGTGTATTGGGGGGCCGGCCATCCGGGGGCCGGCCATCCGGGGGCCGGCCATCCGGGGGCCGGCCATTCGCACCAATGCTGGCTATTCTGGCGATCTCTTTTTTGTGCAGCTCTGTAGCTGTGGGCGGGGGCTATTCAGTAAGACTTGAACGAAGTTATATGGTGCCGATGCGCGATGGCACTACACTCTCTACCGACTTGTATTTCCCCGAGGGCGCAACCGGATCCTTACCGACTGTGTTAATACGCACTGTTTATGGCAAGAGTCATGTCATTGACTGGAATCCCGTGTACACGACGCTGGTGAAGCAGGGGTACGTGATTGCTATTCAGGATGTTCGTGGGCGATACGAGTCTGAAGGTGACTACATTGTAGCGACAAAAAGGCGTGAAGATGGCTACGACACGGTTGACTGGTTGGTCGCGCAAACCTGGTCAAACGGTAAAGTGGGTAGTGCGGGTTGCTCTTATCAGGGCGAAACACAAGTAGTGCTGTCTGCTGCCAGACACCCCAATCATGTTGCTGCCATACCGATGTCGGCAGCATCGGGTTTTTACGCCCCGGGTCGTGCCTGGCAGGCATTCAGTGGCGGTGTCTTTGAATTGGCGCAGACGGCGGGATGGTTCGCTGGTAATGGCACCAAGGTGTTTTATGGCCCGCCCGAGACTCTAGACAGACAGCAGTGGTTTCGGTCGCCAGCAGCCAGGAATTTTGTACAGGCACCGGAAATAGATTTTGAGGCGTATTTGAAACTGCTGCCGACTTTGCCCACTTCAAGTATTTTGCAGCGGGCCGGTTTGCCGCCAACTGATTACGAGCTGTGGGCAACAAATCTGCCCGATGCCGACTATTTTCGTAGCATGGATTTTGTTCAGGCTTCCGATTCCTTTAACGTTCCAGCTGTATTTATGGATTCCTGGTACGATTATGGCCCCGCAGAAACTATCGAGATGTTTCGTCTGTTTCAGGATAACGCCCTGAGTAAAGCCGCAGCCGACAATCAATTCTTGATTATTGGGCCCAGCACGCACTGTAACTATACGCAGGCCACCGAGAATACAATTGTCGGAAATCGCGACCTGGGTGACGCCCGGTTGGAATACGTGAATATACAACTGCGCTGGTACGATTACTGGCTGAAAGGTATCGATAATGGCATAACGGCAATGCCCAAGGTGCAGTATTACGTGATGGGCAAGAATCAGTGGCACAGCAGTGACCGCTGGCCTCCGCAGGGCACACGTTATCAGAAGTGGTTTTTGCATAGTAATGGCAAAGCCAATAGCCGAAAAGGTAATGGCAGTCTTTCCACCGATGAACCGACAGGGCGCGGTGTAGATACATTTATCTATGACCCAGCTAACCCTGTTCCCTCTCTGGGCGGGCATACCTGCTGCACGGGAAGTGACACGGAGGCGGGTGGTTACGATCAATCTGAAATAGAGTTGCGCGACGATGTGTTGGTCTATACGTCTGATCAGTTAACCGAAGGGCTGGAAGTAACCGGTTTGCTGGAGGTAGTATTGTCAGTCTCATCCACTGCGCTTGACACTGATTTTACGGCTAAACTCGTGGACGTATATCCCGATGGACGGGCATTTAATATCCAGGAAGGGGCGTTACGAATGCGGTATCGCGACAGCCTTTCTAAGAGTGTTCTGATGAAACCAGGCGAGATCTATCAGGTGCACCTGGATTTGCATGCAAGCAGTAACTATTTTGCGAAGGATCATCGTATTCGCCTTGAAGTGTCCAGTTCAAACTTTCCGAGATTGGAGCGTAATCTAAATACAGGGGGCAATAATTACGATGAGAGCAGCTGGGAAATAGCGAATAACAGCGTTTATTACTCTTCTGACCACCCGTCCTATATAGTGCTGCCGGTAGTTGAGCAGTAGGTAATTATTTTCGGGGACTGCTACTAGTTAGAGCCTATCCATTAATAGGTGTTTTTATAAGTGACGAAGGTTATCGAATTAAGCTCTGGTGTCGTGTTTGCATCCGGGACCGTCTGCAGCGTACCCGAAAAGAGGGGCAGGCTCTCCCTGCTGCAGACGGTCCTGATTGACATTATCATCGACCGACTTTTACCGAATTTATTCGCACTGATGAGTTTCTGGACGGGCACTAGTTCGCGAAAACTGCGCCACCGTTGACGTGCCAGGTCTGGCCATTAACCCATTCGCTTTCATCGGACAACAAAAAGGCAACGGCGGAGGCGATGTCCGCTGGTATGCCATGGCGGGCGCTGCTTGATTGTTTGAGCATGCGGTCGAGCATCGACTGGTCCATATTGCTCTGAATCTGCTCGGTGATAACAAATCCAGGTGCCACGGCATTACAGCGAATGTTCTTTTTGCCCCAGGCCGATGCTACATGGCGGCATAGGGCATTGATGCCAGCCTTGGAGACCGCGTAGGCCGGGCGCTCGCCCTCGCCCATGGTCGATGCTCCAGATGAAGTCAGCACCATTGAGCCGCTCCCCTGTGCCAGCATCTGTGGCAGGACTGCGCGAATCAAAAGTGCCGTGCCAGTGACATTAACCTTCAGCGTGCGCTCCCATATCTCTATATCGTTGGTTAGAATATCGCCATCCTGATAAATAATCTGCAGGTCGGCAACATTGGCAAACAATCCGTCTAACTGACCGCAGGCACTAATGGTGGTCTCCACCAGTGCGTTGATAGAGGCTTCATCGGCCTGATCGTATCGATGAGCTCGGGCATCTGCCCCAGAGGAACACAATTCATCAACCAGCGCATTGGCACCCTCTATATTTATATCCCCAATCACGGTTTGAGCGCCGGCTCTGCAAAGGTATCGAGCGGTCTCAGCTCCTATGCCGGTGGCGCCACCGCAGACGAGTATGGTCTTGCCTTGCAGATTTTTCATCGCATTATTCGCTACCGTAGGGAAGGTCCTAATCGTAGACAATTACACCGCGAGCATTGACGTTGTTTTGCATGTCTTCAAAAGCACTATGGACGTCATCAATGGCATATGTGGTTGAAACCATGTCGTCAAGATTGAGCTTACCGGATTGGTAGAGGCTCAGTAGTTTGGGGAAATCCACCGGTGGGTTACCGTCTCCGTACATGCTACCCATTAGTACCTTGCCGCTTATTGATACTAACAGAGCGTTGAGCGCCATGGAGTCGGTAAGTTTGCCTACCCCGACAATAACGGCCGTGCCTTTACGACGTATTGCATTGTAGGTCTGCTCCATTGCCGCGGGAACACCTATTGCCTCAAAAGCGTAGTCTGCGCCGCCATTTGTCAGTGCGTGCACCATGGCAACGGCATCCTCGGTACTACCATTTATGACATGGGTTGCTCCAAAAGAGGAGGCCATTTCCAGCTTATTGTCGGACAGATCAATGGCGATGATCTGACCTGCTCCGGCCAGTCGTGCCCCTTGAATAATTGACAATCCAATTCCGCCACAACCAAACACCGCTACGCTTGAGCCCGGCTCAACTTTCGCAGTGTTAATCGCAGCCCCGACGCCGGTCATAACGCCACATCCAACCAGAGCTGCTTTATCAAGCGGAATTGACTTGTCAATTTTAACCGCACAAATACTTGAGCAAACCACATACTCGGCCATGCATCCCAAATAGGTCATGACGTCGAGGTCCTCGTCGCCGCGATGGACGCGAGTCGTGCCGTCAAGCATCTTGCCATTTGCCGCCGCGCCCGCTGTGCACATATTGGGGCGATGGTTGTGGCAATCATCACACTCACCGCAAAACGGAACAAATGACAGGACGACGTGATCACCGACTTCAAATTGGGTGACCTCCTCCCCGACTTCCTCCACAATACCGGCACCTTCATGGCCGAGAACACAGGGAAGCGGCATTGGAATTGTGCCGTTAATAAGCGATAGGTCCGAGTGGCACACACCCGTAGCCTTCATTTTAATGAGTAATTCACCGGCCTTGGGTGGATCTAGAGTGACTTCCTCAGTGGCATAGCTATCAATCTCATTAACTACAACGGCCTTCATGGTCTTCACATTGTGCTCCTTAATAAGGGAATTAGAAACGGATTCTGCTGAGTCCAGCATGACATAGGTTGAGCTGGCGAACAATTGGCGGCCTAGATGATTTATTATACCGATGGGTGATTACTCATGGCGTCACCGAATTAAGCGGCGGTGCCTTTAACTCTTGCGCAACGACTGATCCAGGCCTCGCAGGGGATTGTCGAACTTGAAACCGAACAAGGCCGGGTCCTCGCCAATTACGATTGCGGAAACGATGTAAAAAACGTAGTCATAGGTCTCTCGAGGAATATCGTTTTGCTTGAGGAGTTCCCAGAAATTGCGCTCGCGCGGGTTATCTGGCATATCGCGTATGCGCTTGCGGATATTGTTTGGTCCCCAGTTATACGATGCCATTACAAGTAGGCCTGAAGCCTGCGCCTCTTTACTGTAGATATCTCGAAGGTAACGCGCGGCAGCCCAGGCAGCTTGCTCTGGTTTGTGCCGGTCATCAATGGGATCGGTTACAGGTAACTCTACCAGCGGCCCTGTGCGCAGACCGTATCGGCGAGCTGTTGAAGGAATAAACTGCCACATGCCCTTGGCGATACCATAGCGTGTTTTGGGGCCTACCGTGTCATTCTTGAAACCGCTCTCTTGCAACGCTACATAGAGAAATTGGGGGGGCAGATTGTTTGCGAGCATCGCTTCGACCACTACCTCCGTCAGGTTCTGCTCATGGAGGCGTTCAAGAGACCAGCGCAAGCGACTGGACAGCCGCCACTTGTGAATGTACTTTTTTACTTCGGCTGTGAACTCGGCGGGCATGGTTAGCTCACATTCTCCGAACATTCTAGCCACTCGAAGGATGACACGGTCCTCCTGACTCAAATCTGGCCCCATTACCTCAAGCTCCTCGAGAAACTGGTCGTATTGGTCTTCGAGCGCTCTGACCTCCTGTCGTCGATTATTGGCTTCGTCCACCAGGCCTTCATCGCTGGACTCGCGCACCTTATTCTCGATTTGAGCTACCTGGACTTCGACTGCTTTCATGCTGTAGAAGATATTTGTTGCCAGTTCACGAGTTTTCTGCAGCACCTGGTATTGATACCAACCTACACCAAGACTGGCTATCAACGCGATGGCGAACACTGCAATGATGCCGCGATAGCGGCGTTTTTGCTTTTTCTCTATTCGAAGAAAGGCATCGCGGACCATGAGCGTTCGGCTTCCTACATCATCGTCTGTCCGATTGCTGAAATATCGCTCCGCTATCTCCTTTTCAGACAAGTTCTCCAGTGCCGCCGGGACATTGAATAGAATTGTTGGTCCGTCACCAAGCTGAAGCGAGGAGGTCGCGGGAAGCACTGCTTGGCTTACGCGGGCACTATCGAGAAAGCTGCCGTTACTGCTGTCCAGATCCTTAATATGCCACTGTCCGTGCTCCGGAAAGATCTGGGCATGTGTCCTGCTAACCCCGGTGTCGGTAATGCAAATATCGCAAGCCAAATCTCTTCCGAGCGAAAAGCTCTCGGTAAATGTGGCTTTATGCTCCGAACCGCTGTGCCTCCAGGTGACGTGGATCAGTCCCGCACCATCTACCGGTCGAGAATCGCGAATGATGGTAGTCTCCAACTCATCGTCGCCAGCGGGTGGTTTGTTTGCGTCAACCACTACAGTTACTCTCTTGGTAGAGTGTGTCATATTCGCCGGAGAAGTTGGGGACTCGTCTCAATTTGTGGAAGACCAGTATTATCAATGAGGAATTTCCCAGATTAACTTCTGGTAGGATAAACGTCATCTGGTGGAAAATCTACCCTTCCTGTCGAGCTGGCGCTCGCTGAGAAACCAGCCTAGAATGACCCCTCCCGGCAATAAACCTGTCAGCAGAGGGCTGGGTTGGAAACCACTTATCGACGCCGGTATCGGAGATGCAGAGAGGTGGTTCGATGACAATCCGCCTTTACCAGCTGGGGGAAAATAATGTTACAGAAATTCGTATATTGGACCGGGGCTCTTGACTTCGTCGTGGGGGCCGCAACCTGGGGGGGGGCATTATATGATCCGCAACCCGGTCAGTTTGTAGCGCTTATGACCCTTGGCATGTTTTTGATGATGGCCGCCGCTTGTTTGGTGTGGGCCTCCAGGGACATTAATAATCGTTATCCGGTTATTTTTTGGCAGGGCCTGGTTCGTCTTACCGCAGTGAGTGCTGTCATCTACGGTGTGCCAAATGGTTTATCCCAGCAGTGGGAATATTCCCTTGTGATTTTCGATGGAATTATTGGTTTGACCTATATTGTTGGATCGATAAAAGTGACAGGGCTGACATTTTTCGACTGTCTGCGATGTCGGGCCGCAAATGTGTCTGGTGATTGACACTGATTTCTATTCCTTTAGCGATTGAATGTAGGTCACGAGGTCGGCAATTTCGCTACTACTCAGTGTCCCACCCCAGCCAGGCATGAGAGATGAGCCACCGAAGACGTTTGCGCCCTTGTCTATAACCGCGGCAATATCCGCCTTCGTGCCACGTTCCCAGTCGGCATCGGTGTCGAATTTGAAATCACCGACGACAAAACTGCGTGGGTTCAAATACATGTCTTTTGTGGCCGGCCC
>JABHWT010000235.1 GCA_018657645.1 Halieaceae bacterium
CAGGCTCTCCGAGTATCAATCCGGAACCAACACCAAGCAGTGCAGCAACGCGGGAAAGGTCGACCGTACACCCCGTTAATCCCACCACGATGACCGCTGCGACATGATGCTCAATCACAGCCTGAGCAAAAAATCGATTAAGGGCCTGCTGACAAAAACCGCCAGTAAATGCGCGGCACGGAGCAGCCACTGTCACACCCGCCGGCGATACAGATGACTCCGTTTCCCACGCAGAGAACCCGTCGCTGGGGTAGGTCTCCGCAAAGGCGTACTCCAACCATAGCAAGTTATCGCCAGCTAACGTGCTGCGGTCAAAGCTCTCATGGCATACAACGAGTACCGGTTTCTCTTTGCCGTCGGTAGACATTGGTTAAATTCATCCCAGACGTTTGATGTGCTCGAAGCATAAAGGGGTCTTTAGTATGGCACAATCCAGAACACTATAGGCAGGGATAACAACCTGCATTGGGGCCACCTTTGAGTCTTCTACGACAATACTCGAGTCAGCCTGCTCGCTAGCTGCCAGTTACTTCTGATCCACAACTGCTGCCGCGGCAGGGTCGCCGATATTCTCAGCATCCTTGTACTTTTCAGCCAGCTCCTGCAGTTCAATCTCATTGTATTGTAGGTCCGGTGCGGAGCGAAGCGCGATCAGTTTATCATTCCACAGTTGCTTACTTCTCTTTTGCAGAACTTCATTAACCAGTTGATCTTTAACTTCGTCGAAGGGTAATTGGGCGCCCGCCTCCTGTCTCGCGGTCAGTTTAATAATATGATGGCCGAACGAAGTAGTTACAACGTCGCTGATTTCACCTATTTCTTTCATTGAAAATACAACCTCCTCAAACGCGCCAACCATTCTATTGCGCTCAAACATCCCTCCGAGATCCCCCCCCCTTTCCCCGGTCGGTTTGTCGTCACTATACTCCTTGGCCAATTCGGCAAAATCCTCTCCGGCTATGATCCTTCCATGCAGCTGTGTAGCCAATTCCAGTGCTTCATCTTCGTTACGTGTATCACCACTGGTTATGAGAATATGAGACGCCTGGACCTTTTCCTTGGTGACAAAACGCGCCTTTTCCACTATATACGCCTCCCGGGCAGCAGCCTCCCAAGACACTCCAGAAAAAGTGGCAGCAATATACTCCTGCCGATAGACCTGAACCAGTTCCCTCATTTGTTTGACGCGGGCTGACCACGCGGCCTGAGCCGGATCATAGGAAGGAAGAGCCTCAGCTTCCACAGCAAGAACTCGAAGTAGATAAATGCTCTCCGCCATTTTTTTATACAGTTCCGGGTTGCGTAAAGCCTCTCGCTTGCTCGGTGGAACATTTTCTACGATATAGTGTTCAATATCCTCCTGAGTGACTTCAATTCCCGCCGGGGTCGATAACACTATGTCAGCCAGCGAAAGCGGCGCAAATGTAAGAAATAAAATTATTCGGATTAAAGCTCTTGTAAAACTAATCATTTTCTCTCCTAATGAAAAAACGCCAAACATATGTTTGGCGCCATTTTGTAAACCCCGTGCTCTGATTTGGCCAGGGAAAAACCCAGCTAATTACCAGCTAAAATAAGCCGTATTGCGGTGGAGGCCGCATCGGGAACCTCCATCACAATTGAGTGCCTGCATATTAAGTGAATAGTCTTGGCCTCCCTCCATGACACAAACCCAGAACTTGTCGGAATCCTGAGTAAACTTCATGGTTCCCTGAATATTGGCAGTTATTTCACACATGCCGTACAAGTTAGGTATCGGCTCTCCTCCAGGACATTTTGATATCCACATCCTTTTCGAGTATTGCGAACCAGCGGACAGATTGGCCAGAGAAAACGTTCCTTCGGTTCGGGTACCGCTCAAAGTCCTGAAGGTACTGGTTGCTATCATTCCAGCAGTCAAATTAACCTGATACTGGGGGTCTGAGGAGCCGTAGTTTAGCGCCGTAAGCATCTTCACATTGGAAGGTGTAGCACCACAAGACCCAGTGCTAGGTACAGGCGTTGGTGTAGGCGTAGGTGTGGGTACAGGGGTCGCTGTAGGTACAGGGGTCGCTGTAGGTACAGGGGTAGGCGTCGGTGTAGTGGTTGCGCCGCTGGTACCCAATGTAATCCCGGTCCCGGAGGTTGTAATCGTCAAATGGCCACCGGATAAGTTAATACTGTCAATTGACACTCCGTAAACGGACTGGCCATTAATGGTAATGTCGGCTGCTGCCCCTATGGGCAACACACTGGTGGCTACTGCTGCAGCAATTATCAATTTACGCATGATTACATTCTCCCGAGGGTATCAGTGCCAATATTTCATTGGCTCCGGTAGTGATATAAGTAAATGGTATATTTCTTTTTAGAAAATAGCAAGAATAATTATTTCTTATCTCTACATTAGCGCAAATACCGTATGTATGACAGCAATCGAACGCCCCGGTTCCCCATATACTGGTGTTGGTTAAATAAATTCCTTGATACTTACACAAAAAAAACGCGGCTCTAGAGCCGCGCCTTCATTATTCAGAGAAGCAGGGCAACAAAACCGCGCGTTACCCTGCTGTACTCTATTGCTTCACTATCACCAAATACTAGGGCTGGACAGAAGAGGCATTGTCGCTCCAGATGCTACGTGTAGCCTTATGTCGAACCATGGCTGCGTAATTCCTCAGCACGCCATCAGCCGATGTACCATTTTGGTACTGGAAGAAAGCGAAGCCGATAGTCGGCAGACCGACAAAGTGGACATACTGACCTTCGAGTGGCTGCCCGCTAAGCAGAGACTGCTGCAAAGTAATCGCCCTGGTGTACGTAGCGCCTGGGTTAAATGACATTGACAACCAGCCATTGGGGTGGGAATCCGCCATTTCCAGATTGGTACGCAGACCACGGCTTGATGCCTCCAGCACGTCACTGCTATCAAAGGTCAGGACGTTTGCCTCGGCACACAACTCAAATGTATCTCCCGGAGGCGCTGGTGAGAAATCTACCTCATCCGGCGTAACGCCCAACTCTTCCCGGTTGTAGTAGACGATGTCGATTGGCTCACAAGCCTTTGATGTTGCTGGATTCCACCCGGTCACAAATGGAGGTTTTGCGACAAAGTGAGCAGGTGTAAGTGCTGTTGCAGCAACAGGATTCATAATATACTCAAACCTGGTAGGCCAAACTACAGTCCAATCAGTTCCCGCATTTAATGACGGCTCCAGAATAAAATCATTAACGATGCTTCGTCTTGATAGTACAGCTGTAACCGTGTCAATAGCGCCATTACCCAGACCACTGGCAACAGACAACCCCGTGCCCGTCCAAATTGAAGTCCCATTTATCACGCTTGCGGGCCCTGCGCTGTCACCAAGGCCAGGTGAACTGGTTCCCGGTGGGAAGTGAAGCGCTGTGTTGCCGTCGAAGTCGTCAAGCGCGACCGCTGATGTAGCACCTGCGGTACCTTCAGGCGAGTCAATGATGACCTCATAGCCGTATAGGCCGCCTATTGCAGCGGTCACTGCATCCCTTTGGTCCGTAGTCGACCAGTATCCACCTGCATTCCATGCCGCTTGCAGCCCAGCACAGCTAGCAGGTACACCTGCGGGCTGAACGTGTGTAGCAAAGGTCGAGTACTGCCGCGT
The DNA here is from genome assembly GCA_018657645.1 of Halieaceae bacterium. Lineage (GTDB taxonomy): Bacteria > Pseudomonadota > Gammaproteobacteria > Pseudomonadales > Halieaceae > JBALVT01. Next base: position 3,618 of record JABHWT010000235.1, read on the forward strand.
CGGATCGGCAACAGCGGCGTTCCCAACCACACCCATATCGATCATCTCTACATAACCTTCTCGCGTACGATCCAGTCCATTTTGAGAGTCTGTGAGGTAATCCGTGTTACGGAAAGAAATGGCATTGCCGTCCGAGAGGGCGTTGGGCACAGTACAGGAATTATCGGCAGTGATAATAACAGCTGCGTCGGTGTCGCCGCGGGTAATCACCGCACTCCAGTGATCATACGGAGAGAGGTACAAGTTAAAGTCCAAGACCTCCTGACTGTTCAGTGCCTCGCGGAAGCGAACCTTAACGGCCTTTGTGTGCATAGTCGTGTTAACAACTTGAATGTATGTATCCTGAGATCCTTCGACAGTGTAGTAGGGGTACAGCAGTACTTCACCCAACCCATCGGGGTTTAAGTGAACAGCTTGCGCTCCGTTAACACCAGCCAAAGCAGACAGGACTGCTACGGGAAGTATTTTTTTCATGTTTGTTGCTCCTAGGTTTAACAATATTTCGTTTTCTATTAGTTTAGCTGCCAAATAGCAACCGATGTATGCCCCCTTAACAAGCCCATGTCTACCTTCTTGGGTAGCGTTAGGAACTACATACGGGTGCAAAACTAGCATAGAGCCCATTTAACGTCAACTCTACATTTGCAAGTTCTTGCAAATTACCACGAGCAAACGGCTAAAGGCAGCTAAAGCCAGATTACGGATGTGATTATAGTAAAAAAAAGTATCAAATCAAGCCTTCTAACTGCCTGTTTAGGGAATAATTACATTTTTGTTGAAAGGTTGGGGGCAAATACCCCATTTTGGTGCGGTATGCAGCACGGTCTCTTCGCTATTTGGGTACCCACAGCCACCACTCGCTGTCAACTTCAATCCACTTGTAATCAAAGGGCCGGGTGTTTTTAACCACCTCAGTGGTGTCAGGTATCGCAAAATGATATTTGACTTTGTATCTTACATCGCACAGTTGCTCCTTACACTCCACCCGCTCAACGATGCCTGTCTCCCAATCGGGCGTGCCCGCCACCCGAGCGTTATATTGCATAGCCGTTGCAAACTGCCTATAGCTGGGAGACGTATAGCTATAGGCTTCCTCAAGGTTGCGGTTTAGCAGGGCATCCATCCACCCCTGGGCACGAAGGCGAACGGCTTCTTCTTTGGACAGGGGTTCGGAAACCTGGTCGCCGCAGCCAGATAACAGCAGGGGAAGGATAATCAGAAATTTGGCGATAATGGTGGAAATACAACGCATTTGATAAAACTCCAGTGAATATTAATAGTAGTAGCTGACTTTCAGACCAGATTGAGTACCAACGCCTAGCTAGCGCGCCGGAGATACCTGAATATACATTCTTCTATCGCTGACTGGCCCTGTCATCCGTGCGCAGGTGTGAACTGTCCGCCTCGTCAATAAGTTCCAGTCCTCGCATCCGGGCTCGCATCTCTCGACCCACCTGATCCAGATCGGCCTCGTTATACATTACCCGGGGGGTAATGATAACCAATAATTCGGTGCGCTTGTCGGTAATTGTTGTGGTACCAAAAAGACCACCCAGCAGGGGGATACTATGCAAAAAAGGAACCCCGGCACTGCCGTCAGTGCTATTTTCCCGAATCAAGCCCCCCAGAACCACAGACTCGCCCGATCTAACCGCCACACGGCTGGTAATATTGCGCTCCAGAAAGGAGCGCTGGCCCGTGGCGCTGTCAACCTCGCCAACATCGGTGACTGACTGGTCAATATCCATGGTGACCATACTACCGGCATTTATCGAGGGCGTAACTGACAATTTAACACCGGTGTCCCGGTAGGTTATCGATTGTTGCGAGTTCCCTCCATTAGTGATCGTGGTACTGGACTTTATCGGAACCTGGTCCCCGACATGAATATTGGCGGTATGATTGTCCAGAACCATCACCGATGGTGTTGAAATCACGTTAACCAGGGACTCAGTGGCAAGCGCATTGAGTACGGCGCTGATGTCTCCTATAGAATTTGACACCGCGTATGAGAAACCGGGAACCAACGAGGCCGGTGTGCTTCCGGAGTTGAGCAACTGACCTACCGCTGAGTAATCGCTGCCCAATCCATCCTTAAATGTCCACTCCAGACCATATTTCAAATCATCGGTCAGACTGACCTCGATAATACTCGCCTCAATAATGACCTGCGCGGGGACCACATCCAGCTTCAACAGGGCAAGCTTCATCCTCTCAAACTCCTTGCCGGTAGCAAAGATCAGCAAGGCGTTATTTTCTTCATCAGCCACCACCCGAACTCCATCGACGCTCATGTTCGTCGTGCCACCGCCGGAGCCCTTGCTGCCGCTCGATCCAGACTTGCCGCCGCCACCCTTTGCACCCCCGCCTGAAGATATGGTCTCGGGGGTTAAACCCGGCGCAACGCCACCACCGCCCCTGGAGCCACCCGTGCCACTGCCTGAATACACGCTGCTGAGAAGCTCGGCGATATGGCCGGCGGTGCTGTTCTGCACCGGATAAACATGCAAGCTCTGCTCAAAGCTAAGATCAGGCGCCTGATCCAGCCTTTTAATCCATATACCCAGGCGCTCCAGGTAGTGCTCACGCGCCGTTACCACCAGAATGCTATTAAGGCGCTCAACCGGGATAATCCTGACCAGGCCACCGATAATCGATGCTGCACTGCTTCCGCTCTCTCCCTCGGCCTCGCCCCCCAACTCTCCACCCAGCAAATCCTGCAGGGCCTCGTCGATTTCGTCGACGGTACTGTTCTCCAGAGGGAATATACCCACCGACATGCCCGCCAGCAGATCGACGTCAAAGGTATAAACTATTTCCAACCAGCCATCCAGTTGAGCCCGGGTTCCGGCCAGCATTAACAGGTTTCGCGCCTCATCAACCCGTACAAATGCCTGTTCCTCTGCCACCGGCTTGAGTATTTCCATCATATTGGTGGCCCCAATATACTGCAGCGGTACGACAATAGTGCTATACCCCGCCCCGCTATTACCCGCACTTGATACACCGGGGCGTAACTTGCCCAACTGCCCCGAAGCGCTGATGATGTATCTTCCCTGCTTGTCGCGGATCATCAGAGCCTTGTTGGAGTGCAGTAGCGACTCCAGAATAACAAGAAGTTGATCCCGTGGTACCGGTGTGCGAGTCCGTAGCGTAACGTCACCCTTTATTGGGTGTTCTACGATATAATCCTGCTCCAGAATATCCCCCATAACCGCGTGCACCACCTCGATCAGGGGTGCAGCCTCGAAGTTTAAGGTCACATCATCACCTAGCAACTTTACGGGCGGGCGCACCTCGGGCAGATCAACCATGCGGCCATTGCCTTTGTACAAGGTGGCCTCGGCAGTGTGCGAACCAGCCAGCGCCGCTGCACTGTCGGCCATGCCATTCTGGTCTTCACCGGCACTCGAACTATCCCGGTTTTCTGTCATTGATACCTGCTCGGCGTCCAGACCTGAATTACCACCGCTGGAGTGCTTCTGATTATTTGCCGCACAGCCGGATAACAATAGTGTGGCCGTTACGATCACAACAGACCACGTGGGGCTCTTTTTCAAAGGATTCCATCTCCTGCTCATCATTTGCTCACTTTTTTGGTCTTCTCATCTGCTTTTTCGGTCTTGTCGGCTGTATTTCCTGGCTTTTTGCCAGCATTGGCGCTAGCTTGTTGACCCCGAGTTTTGTCTTTACCTCGATCCCCTCTGCCCCCTTTGGGATTAGCGTGCTCCAGCTGCATGGTCAGTTTGCTGCCGTTTTTGTGAAAAACAGCCGAATCGACACGTACAAGTTTCAATCGCCATCCCGCTATGACTTTGTTGATAGCCACCCTGTGCCGCACGCGGCCACGTGTAAGAACAACACCGCTTGATTTCTCGCCCGCGTACACGCCAACCAATTTCATCTTGTTGATATCCTCATCGCCGGGAGGTGCCTGCTCCTTACTTCCCTTCACAACCTTTGCCGGGGGTTTATAGACATACGCTTCTCTTCCCTGCCAAAATAAGGGGCGTTCTACAATGTCTCTGCTTTCCGGCGCCGCCGCCCGATAGTTGACAACATCAGAGCGCAATGCCGAGGCCACTGGCAGCACCGGGTCGGGTGCCGACAAAAACAGCAGCCTGCCCCCTCCCCACAAAAGCAACAGCAATAGCAGGGCGCTCAAACCAATGCACAGGGTCCTCAAATCCAGCTTCGCCATAGGTTTCATGCTTTTCATGGGCAAGCGACCCGTCGCATTAACATACACCGCAGCACACTCTGCATCACCCTACCAACCTCATTGAAAGTAGGCGCAAGCGTACCGAAAGCATGCGCTCGTCTGTTTTCTTGGGTTTCGCTTTTTGTGCAGCCCGGGTACGAGTGGCGCGGAGCTTTTTAATGGTGACGGATTCTACCAGCACCAGTGGCCTAATCATTCTTAAATTGGAAAGTGCCTCTTCGACAGCGTTAATATTTCCAACTACCGTTATATCCAGGTTGAGATTTTCAAACCCCTCCGTGTTCTCGCCCGGCAGTATTTGACTTCCCGACACCGATAGTCCTGCCGATGTCATTACTTCGCGGACCATCTGTTGCATCGATGCCGCTGTTGTCGCACTGTCTACATCGCTCGAGTAGGCTGACGTAGCTAACACCTCGGCCATTCCGGAGGCGGACTGAGTCAGGCTCTCTTCACTCTCAATAAGGCCCAGCAAACGCGCTGCTCTGGGCGTAATTTTGTCGATCTCTCCGACGTACGCCTGGCGCATCAGCAATAGATCTCCAATCACAAATAGTATTGGTACGACGAGGCACAACAGCGACAACCCCACCACAATCGTCGGCCTATCGGCCCTAAATCGATATATCACGGGCCTTTAACCTCAGTTTGAGTTCTGAGATCCAGGGTAAACCGCTCGGTCCCGGTTCGATTCTCCTTTCTTATCGGAGCGGGTGCGGTAATCTCCCCATAGGCTGGTTCATCTATCAGCTTCTGCATTACTGTGGCCGCATTCACCGAGTGACCGGTAATCCGCATTCTGGAACCGTCCACAGACACTTCATCCAGCCAGGTTGAATCATCCATCAAACCAGTTAAACGAGACAACTCGGTATACGGGTCCGGATTTTCAGCTATATTTGAGTTAATAGTTGCTACCTGTTGCTTTCCCTTGGACAGCGCCGAACGCAATTCAACCGCCCGGGTCGCTCGCTGCTCTGTTTCCTGATAAATCTCTCTGACCTGGCGTAATTCCAGGTATTTCATACCCGTCGCAACCGCAAAACAGGCCACCAGTACGACCAGACAATAGCCAATCCCCAGGCCGGCCTGAATCACCCTTTTGCGGTTTCGTACCTGCCGCGCCACTTCGCCGAAGCCGGACAAAACCACCGAATTGTTGTCAATTTCTGCCCACACCTCGTAGGCATGTATGTCGTGGCAATCGAGTTGATCGGCAATGAATTCCATTATGGCGCTGGAGGAACTGATCACCAGCTGCACTTCCAGCCCCTTGTCGGTGATTCCCGTCACCCTCCACCCGTAGCAGGTATCGCCTTCTGGAAAAGGGCTGTTGGCCTGCACTTCCATAGCCACGACAAACGTCAGGCTACCTTCTGCGGCCTTCGGAACAATCAGCGTCTTGGGCAATACCAATCTGTCTGGAAGGAGTACGGCACTGGTTTGTAATGCCTGGTGATTGACTGGCTGCGAGATAGCCTGACCCATCCGGGAATAAACAGGCTCCCCCTGCTCCCGGTGAACTATTACAGTTTCGTCGATATAAGGCAGGACAGGCGAATCCTTGCCCCACAGAAAGTCGCGCCAGCCCGCCTGGAAAAAAAATAGTCCCTGCCGCAAATCATAGCCAAACAGATTCCATTGCTGACTAGCCTCCAGCATATGTATCCCCTACGAAGGTCAAAAAGTTCCTCTCTTCTTTATTTATTGCAGCCAGAGCCTCACTTCTAAAGAAGCTCCATGGAAGACCGTCTGATCCGCTTTTACTCCTGTCAACCCATCGCCTGCGCCGATAGTTCCCATCATGGAGCTTCACCAGCGCATCGACTCGAAATAAAGGCAGAGCTCCCTCCTTCTGAAACTGCATATCCAGCCCCACGGGCACGGTTCCGCCGACGTCCGAAGCCGCCGCCTGCTGATCGCGCAACCGGGATTGACCCAGCTCCCTTGATAAGGTCTCATCTCCCCCGCTGAGAAGAGTCAATACCGATTCGGGTGCCGACAACCAATCCACCCCTGCCTGTCCCTTGGCGGCAACATATATGGAATCCTTAACGCGCTCATAGATACCCCTGTTTATCCCATTGACCGACAGCAGATCCTCGACCGCCTGAAACCTTCTTGCATAAGACTCTGGAGCCGGTCCCATAGGATCAGCATGGGCACCTGGAAGCCGCCACTTTATCACATTCTGGGCTAGTTCCTGCCCATTATTTAGGGCCGACCCGGAGTTCGTGCTGAACAGTGCTATCAGTAGATTCTCCTGGGCCGAATTTAAATCTATGAGACCGGCAACCGGAATAATCCTGACTGTTACTCTAGCGTCACCGACAGTAAACTCACTTATTTGCATTTGCCGTACATTGAATTCTCGCGCCTGCTCTCGAATCAACAACTCGGCCAAAGCCAGCTGAATTGCGCCATCTCCAGCTGCCTCAGCCTCCGCTTGCTCGATTTGCAACTGCGCCAATCTGATATCCATTCGGGCCTGGGAGACCATACTCGCCACCAGAATAGACATGGCGGCCAGAAACCAGACCAGAATGGCCAGAGCCACTCCAGACTGCCTGCCTCGCTTCGCTTCACGTAGAGACGACTTCCAAGCGTTCACAGCATTGATATCCCGCAGCGACCGTTCATGTTATTCAAAACTCCCGTAATCCAGCCGCATAACCAACTCCGGCCAGAATCGTCCACCCGCCTTAATATTC
>JABHWT010000317.1 GCA_018657645.1 Halieaceae bacterium
CCCCGCCTCATCAATCGAACCTGCATCGCGGGTCGGGAACCACCCATCGGCGTCCAGTAAACTTCCTCGCCCTATATATTCGCCGGAAACCTGCTCCCCGCGTACATATATCTCACCGCGCACGCCCGCATCGCAAACGCCTCCCTCCTCATTGCGGATCTCCACTTCCACCCCCGGCAACGGTTTGCCAACAGACACTAACCGGCGGCGCACTGCCTTATCGTCGCTGGCCGCTGCATCGCGGTGTTCCTGCGGGCCCAGTACCGCAATAGTGGAGCTGGTTTCGGTCAAGCCGTAGGCATTGGCGAAATCCGCGTTGGGAAACACGGTCATTGCACGCTCGATAACCGACAGCGGCATCTTCCCGCCGCCGTAGGCGAGCGCCCTCAGGCTGGGCAACCGGGCAGAGGCGTCGTCATCAATTGCATCGATTATAAGCGCCAACATAGTCGGCACCACGAATGCATTGGTCACCCCTTCCCTGGTCACCAGTGACAGCCAGTCAGCGGCGGTGAAATTTGGTAGCTGCACCACCCGGCGACCGGAGAAAACAGAGCTCATCACTGCAGATATTCCGGCTATGTGATAGGGCGGTACGCAGACCAGAGCTGCGTCCTCTTCCATCGCAGACATAAATTCAACCGACCCGAGAATGTAGGAAACCAGATGTTTTTGCCGCAACACCGCCGCCTTGGGTGCCCCAGTGGTGCCACTGGTAAATAACAAGACACCGGTATCGTCCTGATCCATCGACCACGGTTCCTGCAACGCGGAGCCCGATCTTGCGGCACTGATAAATGCCTCTCTGGACCGAACGTCTAGACCCGCCTGACCGCTAAAATCGGCAGTTCGCCCGGGGTCAGTAATCAGCATACAGGGCTTTACCCGCTCCACCAGAGCATCGATCTCATCCGGCGTCAGGCGATAGTTAATCGGCACGTAGGGCACGCCGGCCCAGGCGCTGGCAAACAAGGCGATGGGCGTGGCCAAACTGCTCACATCAAGCATCACCACGTGTGCACAGCCGGATTTCTTTATCTCGGCAGCGGCGGCACCGGCGGCGTCAAACAGCTCCTGATAAGTGATTGCATCCTCACCGTTGGTAAACGCCACGCGGTCACCAAAACCCTGTGAAGCCATTTCCAGCAACATCATTACATTCATTTGGGATTCCTACTTATTATCGAAACAGTACAAAGGGCGCAAACCCCCTGCAGCCGGATGAGTACAGTTGCGGGCACCACCGGAGCAAGCGTCGCCCCGATAAGGTGCAACGGAGAGCGCGTGGCTACAAACCATGGTGGCCATTGTGTAAAAGCGTGAAAGGGGGACTGCCTCATTAACAACTGCGCCAGTCCCTCCTGCTATACCACTAGTCGGAAGAGGGAAGTGCCTTTGCTTCCTTCAGCACCAAGGCGGCGCCAGCGAGCGCCAGTGAACCCTCTCCCGGCTTGACACACAATAACTCAAGATCACCCGACTCATCGACATATCGCTTGCCCAGCATGGTGCCCTCTGCATGGGCCGCATCAACAGCGCCCCCCTCGGCACTATCGGCGTTGCCAATCATCGAGGCACCGCCACAGGTAATGTCAACTTCTCCCGCCGGTGCTGCGATGACCATGACCTCGGTTGCACATACGGCGCTCTTCATACGAGTTCCAGCCTTCAATTCAGCCATCTCAATCAATACCTCCTAAATAAATTAAACGCGCTTGGTGGGTTCGACCCCAGTTAACCTGGCAAGATTAAGACCAAGAATATTCGCCTTGTCGTCCGTGCTCAACTGCTGATAACCCCAATTTTTCTGCAGCTCTTCAGGCATATCGAAATTCCTGATGTAATCGACAACGCGCTTTGTATCATCAAAGGGCAGGTCCAGGCCCAGCACAATTTTCTCAGATGGCATCCACTGCAGTGCGGTACCGATAGCGTGGTACCCCCGGTAGGGAGCACGCTCGTACCAGCCAATAATGCCGGACAAGCTCATATACAAATTCTGGTGTTTACCGCACAGGCCAATCAAATCCTCCGTATCGGGCCAGCCCGCATGATAGGCAATAATAACCAGATCTGGAAAAGCCAGCAAAACATCATCCAATTGCCTGACCTCGCAATGCGCGCCCGGTTGGGGTACCACATAACTATTGCCGGTGTGAATCGTCAGCGGAATACCCAGTTCCTGGGCCTTGGCATAAAAAGGCCACAGGCGCTTGTCATTAATAGGGCCATCATCCTCAGGCGCATAAACCTTGCACAACTTGGCATCGCGCTCCTTAAACAAATACTCAAGCTCCCAAATTGCCTCGTCCAGACCGCGCTTTATTATGGGGCCACAATTCGCTTCCAGGTACATGCGGTCGGGGTAGGGTGCTATCTGCTGCATCATGAAGCCATTGGTGGACAATGAGACGGTACCTCCCGTGACATCCATCATCGGCTCGCGCAGGCAAAAGGCAACATCGACACCGGCCTCATCCAGGCAGGGAATCAGTCCCGCCGCCGTAGGCTCGGGCCACTCTCCCGAAAGATCGCGGCCAGACCAGGCGCGCATAACGCCGTCAACACTACCCCACCAACGCTGAACACCGGGATAATAATCAATTTCAGACATTGTCTGAGGGTTCATAAAATGACATTCGGTGAGTGCGACAAAATAATCCGGGTCGGCCATGCTCGTATCCTCAGTTATTTGTAATTGGGGTCCAGGCCACGGTTGTCTGTACAGAAAAGCGCGGCTATGCCCTGTTCATTGTTCGCCAGCAGTTTCTGCAACGGCGAGGTGCGAGCCATAATATACCCAAAGTTAAGCTCGCGGCAATCACCAGTCCGCACCACCACCCTTTACACGCCATGAGCGTATGCTATTGTTTTTAAATACTTTTTCCAAATTTCAGTCCTTTCATTTGACATACTGGACAGGCCTGCCTTAATACTTGTTGACGATTGTCCAAAATTGAAATGGAGTAGGCCGGATTTGATTCCATGCAAAATGGAGGGCGCCCATGTTAGCCATTAGACTGATCCCTGAATTGAGCGGGAAGGATTTCACACTATGACGGTTGTTTTGTGTACCTGGGGTAATGACATTGAGGGCGGCACCGAGGAAGCGCTGACCCTGGCACATAAACTCAGCGCCGCCGACGGGTCGCAACTGAGCTGGCTTGTATTGGGTCCAGTGGCCGACGCGGCAGGCGAGATTGCCAGCCACTACGGCGTCGATCATC
>JABHWT010000474.1 GCA_018657645.1 Halieaceae bacterium
AGTATTACTGGGAAAGGTAAAGCTCACGGAGGGGGCCTATTCCAGACACCATCCGGCCTTCAGCCCGCCTGTGAATCCCTGGAATTCGGATTGCTGGACCGGTGTATCTTCATCCGGATCCGGTGTTTCTGTTGCCGCTGGGCTTTGTTTTGCCAACATAGGGACAGATACCGGCGGTAGCATTCGCTTCCCGTCGGCGGCAAATGGGGTTGTTGGTATCAAGCCAACCTGGGGGAGAGTCAGTCGCGCCGGTGTATTCCCTCTAGCCGATACCCTGGACCATATCGGCCCGATGGCCAGAACTGTCAGCGACGCGGCGGCGATGCTGCAGATAATGGCCGGCAGGGACGATAGAGACCCGACAAGTAGCAGTAAAGTGGTTCCGGACTACCTGGGCTCAGAGCCCATTGATCTGCATGGACTTCGTGTTGGGGTAGATTCAACCTATATTTCTGATTCAGTGGACCCGGAGCAAGCCGAGGCGACCAGGATGGCTCTGGATTTGCTTGAACAGGCTGGTTGCGAAGTTGTAAAAACCAGAATCCCGTATGACTCTACATGCCAGGCCTGGCCTGTTACCACTGCGGTTGAGGCAGCTTATGCGCACCGTGAAACCTACCCGGCCCGGCAGGCCGAATACGGTCCTATCGCAGAATTGCTGGAAGCTGGAAACGCTATTGATGCGGCCCAGTACTTTGAGGCAGAGTTGGTCCGCAGGGCATTTAAAGCGGCCTTGAACACAATCTTTTCGCAGGTAGATTTGATCGTGTGTCCCTCTATGCCATTCTCCGGTCTTCCGAAAGAAGGCAGCCTGGAAATGGATGAGGCCGAGAACGACCTCTCTCAGATCATGAAATTTACCGCACCCTACGATTACAGCGGTAATCCGACCATTTCGCTGCCCTGGCGCTGCGGTGCGCAGGGGGTTCCAACCAGTATCCAAATAATAGCGGGAGACTTCGAAGAGGCTCTTCTCATCCAGGTAGCACTTCGATTGGAGCGTTTGATGGGCTTCAACCAACATCCCGCACTCTAAGGCCCCACGCTGTCAGGCGGGCAGCGATGTCTCCAGTGCCTTCATTTGGGCGTATATTTTCGCTGTTATCTTTTTGAATCCGGTGTCCGATGGGTGGATTTCATTTTCCCAGTCTATTTTTGATCCGGGGCGAAGCGTGCCCTGGGTGGCAACAACATGGATTCGCTCGCGATTTGCCGGTTCATTGGCCAGGGCGACAAGACGATCGGCAAATGCCTCCAGTATGTATCTCATGGTGGGCAAATGAAGGGCACGCGGTATATTGCGCCTTACGAGATAGGGGTAGACCCAGGGTTGCGTCTTAACCAGACCCCAGAAAAATTCGGCACCCTGGTCCCAGGGTTTGGCAATGTCGTAAGTATGGGTGATGATTTTTGCCTCTGGAATAATATCCTCACACAGATCGAGCAGTCTTGAGTAGGCCAATAGAATGGAATCAAGTCTGCGTTCCAACCGGTCCATATTAATGCACTCCAGGTATGTCATACCGGCTTCATACTCGTTGAGGAGGGGGAGCATGTCCCGTTTACCGACTATGTCGTTGCCCCCGCCCGAGAACAACACCAATTGAATGTGCGATTTGTTTTTCTTGAATATCTTGTAAAGTCTGGCGAATTGTTTTCCCGAGGTCATGTCGACGGCCTCGTCACCGTTAGCCGAGAGGCGCAACAGATTGGCGGTATCTGTCCCGCCGATCTTGTCTGCAATATGGGGAAGAATGTTCATATCCGCGCCTGCAGCTATCCATTTTCTGGGGTATGAAAACCAGGAATCTCCCTCGGCGACAATCCCTATTCGGTCGGGTTTATTGCGGCACATATAATTGAAGTCGTTAAGCCCGGTGGTGGTGCCCCGGCGCAGGGCCGTGCGCCTTCTTCGGGTAGTAGCGGATGTGGGAGGCATGGCAGGGTTGGTCCTTGTTATTCAGAGGTGCCTCAGTACAGCATAGACGATTTCCAGGTTTTATCCTCTATCGCTGCCTGGCTATGGACATCCTGAATTGAATCTATCAGCATGAATTCTCAGGTTTAGAGGGTGGGGAATACCATGGTGCAAGAAGCTGACAATGCCAGAATGACCGAGGACATTGCAGACATGATTCCTCGATTGCTCGGATCATTAGAGGCTTTGGCGTATGTGGGGCGTCATCTTCACCCGCCCAATCTGGCGGATCTTATTCCACATCTGAAGGAGCGGCATGCCGGTTTAGTGAAGAGTCGCCAACGTTTGGGTGAATTACCCTGGCCGGGCAGTCTGGCATTTATGCAACAACAGATTATGCAATCTGCAGATCACTCGATTGGCGCTCTCCAGACAATGGAAAAAGCCGCCGCAGAGGACAATGGCGTCATGCGCGCTTTTTCAGCGCTTCAGAAAACAACGCGCGCAGTGGAGGCTCTGTACCCCATTGCAGATACCCTAAGTCCTATAAGCAGGTTTTTTCTCGAGCCGGCCTATAGAGATGATGCCGTACTATTACAAACACTGACCGATGCCGACGCCTCCAGGGAGGAGGTGGGAACTATGCAGGCTTCCAATAATCGCGATCAACGCGGCGGGGTGAGCATATATGTACCGGAATACTATGATGAAAGCAGGGAGTGGCCCCTGGTAGTCGCTCTTCACGGAGGCAGTGGCCACGGGGCTGACACACTGTGGACCTGGTTGAGAGAGGCCAGGTCCCGGGGTTTTATCGTGCTGAGTCCTACCTCTCGGGATCATACCTGGTCGCTGATGGGAGACGATGTCGACGCCGCCACAATTGACAGAATTGTGGTTGGCAGCTGCGAGCAGTGGAACATCGACAAGCGACATATACTTTTGACTGGCATGTCCGACGGTGGAACCTATACCTTGATAAAAGGGTTGTCACAGGATAGCCCCTTTACCCACCTGGCGCCTATTAGCGGTACATTTCACCCCCTGCTAATGGAGGGAATGGTGTCTGTTAAAAACCGGCCTATATACCTTGTGCACGGTGCATTGGACTGGATGTTCAAGGTTGATATTGCACGCCTGGCCCACGAAACGTTAAGCAGAGCGGGTGCCGAGGTCGTGTATCGCGAGTTGAACGACCTATCGCATACCTACCCACGAGAGGAAAATAGCGGCATACTGGACTGGTTTTTAAACTGATTTCGGGTATCTACTGATGCCCATTGTTAGCCCCACTTTGCCGAACCGGGCCTCTGCCGTAGAGAACTTTATATGCTACATACACCCCCTTGTCGTTTCATAGCCAGGGCCTCTTTGCTTGCAGCTCTGATTATCAGCACTGTGGTTAGTGCTTCCGACCCGGTGCCTACTCGCCCCATCACTGTCGAGGACTTTACTCGCTTTGCAACAGTGAGTTCGCCGGTGTACTCACCGGATGGAGAGTGGCTGGCTTACGTG
>JABHWT010000299.1 GCA_018657645.1 Halieaceae bacterium
ACGATCACTGACATTGAGTTTAGCTCTCGCCCGGGAAGCAAGTTCGAAATTCGACTGGATTTTGATGAACCTCCGCCCGAGATGAAGGACTACACCATTGAGAGTCCGGCGCGCATTGCTATAGATTTTACTGATACCAGCAGCTCACTGGAGCGCAAGAGTTACTCTTTGCCCTATGGAAATGCCACGGGCGTTATCGTTCTGGAATCGGGTGAACGTACCCGAATGGTCGTGAACCTGGTTAAACTTGTTCCCTACGAAACGCGTGTTGATGGTAACAGCCTCTACCTGATCGTGGGGCAGGAGGGCGCCACAAGTTACGTTAAACGATCGCGCGACCCCAACCGCCTGGCTACTCAGATCGAGCCAGTCAACGAGGTGAAATCAGAAATTAGTGAGCTGCAATTTCAGCGAGCTGGGGATGGCGAGGGCCGTTTAATTTTGGATCTTTCCAATGCCTCGGTAGATGTTAATGTTTCAAGTGAGGGCGGTGATGTCAAAGTGCAGTTTGCCGATACGACTGTACCTGAACGCCTGATGCGCCGTTATGATGTTATCGATTTTGCCACGCCGGTGCATACCATCGATGTCCAAACCAGTGAGCGAGGCACTATGCTCACCCTGAGCATGGAGGGAGAATACGACTATCTCGCTTTTCAGACGGATAACCAGTATGTACTGAGTATCAAACCGCTGACCAAGAGGGAAGCGGAGGAGCGCAGGAACGAGTTTTCCTATGTTGGCGATCGCATTTCCCTCAACTTTCAAGATATTGAAGTTCGAGCTGTTCTGCAGCTAATCGCCGACTTCACCGAACTCAACCTGGTGGCCAGCGATACTGTCTCGGGACGGATTACCCTTCGATTGCAAAACGTACCATGGGACCAGGCTTTGGCACTGGTACTGAAAACCCGAGGTTTGGACAAGCGGCAGGTGGGTAATGTACTGATGATTGCGCCGGCGGAGGAAATTGCAGAGCGCGAACGGCAGCAAATTGAAGCCAATAAACAAATTGCTGAGCTGGCTCCACTGCATACGGAGTTTATTCGTATTCGTTATGCTTCGGCTACTGAGATTGTGGCTCTCTTCGAGGCTGGCTCAGAGGAAGGGGACACGCTTATTTCATCGCGCGGATCAGTGGTGGTGGACCCGCGAACCAATTCCCTGGTAGTAACGGAAACTGCTTCCAAGCTGGCAGAAATTCGCGATCTGATCGATCTGGTAGATATTCCTATTCGCCAGGTAATGATCGAGGCGCGTATTGTGATTGCTCAATCAAATATGGAGCAGGAGTTGGGGATTACCTGGGGGGGAGGTTATCTAGACCCCGATCTCAACACCAATGTTCTCTCAGTGTCCGGAAATACGGCGAATGTGGTAGGCCTGAACCAAGCAGTAATAGAAGGCTCACAGCCCGCCGTTGCGTATCCCGGTGCTCTGTTGGTCGACCTGGGGGTGGCAGCATCAACCAGTGGGTTTGCAGTGGGCTTTACCAGCAATGACCTGTTTCTCACCGCCGAACTGTCTGCGCTGGAAGCATCGGGACTTGGGGAAGTCGTGTCCCAACCCAAAGTAATTACCGGGGACAAGCAGCAAGCCACAATTCGATCGGGTACGGAAATACCCTATCAGGAGTCCTCGGCCAGTGGCGAAACAACGACATCGTTTAAGGACGCTGTTTTAAAACTGGATGTCACTCCAAATATTACACCGGACGACAGAATACTGCTGGATCTGGTGGTTAATCAGGATTCCGTTGGCGACCTGGTTCCAAGTGGGCGGGGTGGCTTTATTCCCGCAATCGACGTTACTGAACTCACCACTCAGGTACTGGTTGGTAACGGTGAGACTGTCGTATTAGGTGGTGTGTTTCGAACCGAGGACATAGAGTCAGTGAGTAAAGTGCCGTTTTTTGGCGATATCCCTTACGTTGGATCACTGTTTAAAAAGACAGCGGTGTCCAAGAAAAAGACCGAAACCTTAATCTTTATTACTCCCCGGATTCTGGCCGATACCCTTCTTGACTAGGGTTGATTCTGGCGCAGCGCAACGGATCGAGTTGCGAGGTAGTTACTGGCACTATGCCCTCACTTCATAGAGTATTCCTGGTCGGGCCCATGGGGGCAGGCAAGACCACGATCGGTAAGTATCTGGCGGGACAGTTAAAATTACAATTTGCCGACACCGACATAGAAATAGAGTCTCGTACTGGAGCGGATATTCCCTGGATTTTCGACATGGAGGGCGAGGAGGGCTTTCGGGATCGCGAGCAACAGGTGGTGGAGGAAATGACGGGGCATGATAATCTAGTGTTGGCCACTGGTGGTGGCGTTGTGATGCGCCCGGACAATAGAAGGGTGTTGGCGGCCCGCGGCTTTGTTATCTACCTCTGTGCTACCGTGGAAGAACAACTACGGCGTACTCGCCAGGATCGTCGTCGCCCCCTGCTGCAAACAGAGAATCCCGAGCTCGTGCTGCGGTCTCTGATGGAGCAACGCGATCCGCTATACCGAGAAATTGCCGACCATGTCATAGTTACCGATGGCTGCAGTCCCAAAACAGTAGCACAGCGACTACTGAGAGAGCTACAGTAAAACCTACACAAGCGGTATCATGGCCCCCTGTTTTTAACCTGAGGAATCACCGTGTCATTGCTCATGCATACCCTCCACGTGGACTTGGGAGAGCGCAGCTACCCGGTGTACATAGGCCGGGACCTGTTTTCCGACAGCAGTCTGTTGGCTCCGCATGTGACGGGCTCGCAAGTCGTCATCATAAGCAACGATACCGTCGCTCCTCTGTATGTTGAGCGTGTGCGTGCGGCGCTGGGAGAGAGAAGTTTAATCACCGAGGTGGTGTTGCCGGATGGAGAGCAATTCAAAACCCTGGAGACACTGGCGACTATTTTTGATCGCGTACTGTCCTCCAACCATAACCGCACCACAACTTTTATTGCTGTGGGTGGAGGTGTAGTGGGGGATATTGCCGGATTTGCCGCCGCATGTTACCAGCGCGGTGTGAATTTCGTACAGGTACCCACGACGCTACTGGCTCAGGTTGACTCGTCCGTCGGGGGTAAAACGGCCGTTAATCACCCATTGGGTAAAAACATGATCGGTGCATTCTACCAGCCTTGCGCGGTCCTGATAGATGTCAATACTCTGCAGTCACTGCCAGCCAGAGAGCTGGCTGCCGGATTGGCGGAGGTCGTCAAATACGGGCTAATTTGCGATAAGCCCTTTTACCTGTGGCTACAGGAGGCCATGCCAAAATTACTGGCCAGAGAGGAGGCTTCTCTGGCGGAGGCTATTGAGAGAAGCCTGATCAACAAGGCGCAGGTTGTCGCCGCCGATGAGCGGGAGGGCGGCCTGCGGGCGATTCTCAATCTTGGTCATACTTTTGGCCATGCGATTGAAACCGCTCAGGGCTATGGTAAGTGGTTACACGGTGAAGCTGTTGCCACGGGAATGCTGCTTGCGCTGCGCCTGTCTGCACAGCGCGGAGAGCTAGCCGCGGCTGATGTAGAGAATTTCAAGAAACTGCTGCAATGCATGAATTTGCCAGTGCAAGCTCCTGAGGACATGACGCCGCAGATCTTTCTGGAGCTAATGGGTCGAGACAAGAAAGTGGTTGATGGGCGGCTTCGGTTGGTTTTGCTTCGGGCCATTGGCGAGGCCTGTATTGTCGACGATGTAAGCGCTGCTGAACTACATCACTTTCTGGGCAGCCTCGGAACCTGAGTGCGCGATTGGTACACGATGCGTTTGTCCGCCGCAGACCATCGGTGTAAGATGTGCGCCGCATTTGCCCACGTGCATTGAAAGCGCCAGACTTGTCGCCGCTTTCAGTTTTCAGACCCTATCACACAGATGTTTAGTCCAACCAGAAGGACAGAAAATACCCATGTCAGAGCTAAAGAACGATCGATTTATACGTGCGCTTTTGCGACAACCGGTAGATCGCACCCCCATATGGATGATGCGACAAGCCGGGCGCTATTTGCCGGAGTACCGGGCGACGCGTCAACGAGCTGGCTCGTTCCTGGATCTTTGCAAGAATGAGGAATTGGCCTGTGAAGTTACGTTGCAACCCCTGCGTCGCTACCCGATGGACGCGGCCATTCTGTTTTCCGACATTTTGACGGTACCTGATGCGCTGGGTCTTGGGCTGTACTTTGAGGAGGGCGAAGGGCCGCGATTTCGCAAGACAGTACGCACCGAGAAAGATCTGGCTGCGCTGAACTCTATTTCAGCCGAAGACGATCTGTCTTATGTTATGTCTGCGGTGCGTACAATCCGTCGGGAACTGGGCGGCCAGGTACCATTGATCGGCTTTTCCGGAAGCCCGTGGACACTGGCCAGTTACATGGTAGAAGGTGGCTCCTCCAAGGATTTTCGCCATATAAAAACCATGGCGTACGACCAGCCCGAGTTGATGCATCACTTACTCAGTTTATTGGCGGATGCCGTAGCGGACTACCTTGGCGCCCAGGTTAGAGCAGGTGCCCAGGTATTGCAGATATTTGATACCTGGGGTGGTGTGCTGAGCGCGGCGGGTTATGAAGAGTTTTCTCTTGCCTATATGCAGCGCATTATTTCCCAAATTCCAGGTGAGGCGGACGGTCGCCCGGTGCCGGTCATTGTATTCACCAAGAATGGTGGCCAGTGGTTGCCGGCAATCGCCGACAGTGGCGCCACGGCAGTGGGAATCGACTGGACCACAGATATTGGAGTTGCCAGGGCCTGCATCGGGAGTAGCGTCGCGCTGCAGGGAAATATGGACCCGAGTATGCTGTTCGCATCACCTGCTCGTATCAGGCAGGAGGTAGCGACAATCCTGGCATCCTTCGGCCACGGTTCGGGCCATGTATTTAATCTCGGGCATGGAATTACTCCGGGTGTTGACCCGGACAATGTCACTGCATTTGTCGATGCCGTGCAAGAACTCTCTGTTAAGTATCACCAGGATTGAGACTGGTCGAGCTGCTCAACTCGCTTTTTTTGCAGATTCGGCAGCTTCGTCGCAGCAAAAATCGTGCTCCATTTCCAGTGCAGGTTGGTCCGATGCGGGGTGTCCCACTATTTTTGCGGGTACGCCGGCAACAGTGGTATGGGGCG
>JABHWT010000315.1 GCA_018657645.1 Halieaceae bacterium
AAAATACTTGATCCGGTATCGCAACCGGTGCACGGTGACTTGTATTTCGAGCTTCACGAGGAGAAGCAGGAGGTCTATGTGGTAACTCATGTAGACCTGGATGCCTGGCCCGATGGCACGGGTTACATCCGCTACGGATTTAATCCGAAGAAGCTGGCTGAGTATAACGATGGGGCCAGGTTTCGAGCAGACTATCTGGCAGCAGTGAAATCCTATGAAGCGGTACGTAGAGTGCTGGATGCACCAGGCAGTGATACAGCCCACGAATTGAGCCTGATAGAAAGGGAGCGGCAGCTGCGCGACACCATGAACAGTTTTACACACCTTCGACCCGTACGCTCAGGGGATGTAATCAAGGTGCCGTTGTTACTTCCCCACTCTTTGCAACACGGCGTTCGAACAATCGAATTCCAAACACCGGTTTACGAGCGCAAGATTCTCGCATTCGCACAGCAGGTTCTCACCCAGGATCACTGGGACACCGAAGAGGCAGTGGCGATGATGTTGCTCGAGTCACCCCCCGTGGCCAATTCAGAGGTGTTATTAGCGGACCGTGGAAGGTTAGTGGAGCGGATTGTGGACTTCAGCGATTTTGAAGTTCAAAGGGTGGTGCTGGGGGAGGGCCGCGCCTTGCCTTTGGAGGCTGTCGAGCAATATGCCCTGATTATGGTGGTTGCCGGAGAAATCGCGATTGGAGAGCGGCGCTGGGGGCCAGAGCAGGCGTTGCTATTGCCGGGTAATTGGAAGGGTAATCTGGCTCCGGCTGACCTCGGATCAGAACTGGTTTTCCTGTTGGCCATGCCGCAAAACTGAGCAGTTGAATCCTGGTGATCTTTGTGGCAGAATCTGCGCCCTTGCACCAACCCCAAAAAGCAGCTTGACCGAACATATATTCTCAATCAATCAATTGGTTATGAATAGTAATTAATGTTTATTCTAGTTTTTGAGATTATGTTGTGAGGGAGTTTTGGTGTGCGGGAGTGGCGAAATTGGTATACGCGCTGGATTTAGGTTTCAGTGCCGCAAGGCGTGAGAGTTCGAATCTCTCCTTCCGCACCATATTCAATACAGGGTTTCCTGGGGGGGCGCCACCCGTTTAACTGGGCGCGTCACTGGCAGCCGATATCTATAGGATTACGAGGAAAAACAATGCAGGTGTCTATTGAAACGACTTCAGGTCTCGAGCGTCGTTTAACTGTTGGAGTACCCGCAGAGCGCGTGGACAGTGAAGTTAATATGCGTCTTCAAAAGGCTGCAAAAAATGTACGGCTGGATGGATTTAGGCCCGGCAAGGTCCCGATGCGCGTCATTCGTCAGCGCTTTGGTGCAGGCGTGCGCCAAGAGGTGCAGGGTGAGGTCATGAGCCAGTCTTTCCGCGAGGCAGTGATTCAGGAAAAGCTGCGGCCAGCGGGGCAGCCCACAATTGAGCCGAGGATTCTCGAGCAGGGCAAAGACCTGGAATATGTTGCAATCTTCGAGGTATTTCCCGATGTGGAAGTATCCGAAATGAAGGGCTTTGACGTACAGCGGGCCGTCGCGAATGTCACTGCCGAAGACGTAGATCTGATTATCAGTGTATTTCGCAAGGAGCAGGGCCGCCTTGATGAAGTAGATCGGGCTGCCCAGGACGGGGATACAGTCAATATAGACTACCTGGGGACCAAAGATGGTGAGGAGTTCGAAGGTGGTAGTGCCCAGAGCAGCGACCTGGAGTTAGGCTCCAATAAAATGATTCCGGGCTTCGAGTCCGGGATTGTGGGTATGAGCCCGGGTGAGGATAAAATCCTGGCCCTCAGTTTCCCCGACGAGTACCACAATGATGAGCTAAAAGGCGCGGCAGTAGAGTTTAAAGTGACCGTGAACGCTGTAAAAGAACAGGTTTTGGCAGAATTGGATGAAAAATTATTCGCCATGTACGGCGTCGAGGATGGTGGAGAGGAGCAGTTCCGGGAGGAAATTGGCCAGAATATGACCCGGGAACTAAAGAATGCCATCGAAGCCGGCGTCAAGCGACAGGTAATGGATGCCGTGATCACCGCGCACGAGGCGCAGGAGATACCCAAGGCCTTGATTAGTCAGGAAATAGGCAATATGCGCAAGCAAATGATCCAGCAATTTGGTGGGATGGACACCAAGGATCTTGATTTGGACACCTTGTTACCCGATGACATGTTCCAGGAGAAGGCAGAGAGCAGAGTGAAATTGGGTCTCGTGCTGAGCGAACTGATTGTTAAGCTTGAACTGAAAGCCGACGCAGAGAAAGTGCGTGCCGTCATAGAAGAAATGGCCTCCACCTATCAGGACCCGGAGGAGGTTATTAACTACTATTACTCGGACCAGGAGCAACTCTCTACGGTAGAATCTAAAGTATTAGAGGACCAACTGGTTGAAAAGTTGCTCGAAGATGCCAACATAGAGGAGAAGGAATGCACGTATCAGGAGGCCATTAGTCTCTCGCAGGAGCAGGCGGCCGAGTAATAGCTTATTCAGGGCGGCACCCACTGGTGCCGGGTCTATGGCATATAATGGTAATGGTAGAGCATTATGACGAACCAATTTGAAGAGATAAACGCGAATAAAATCAATGGGTTAGGCTTTGTTCCTATGGTAGTGGAACAAACTTCTCGAGGCGAGCGATCCTACGATATTTACTCCAGACTGCTAAAGGAGCGCGTGGTTTTCGTGGTCGGACCGATCGAGGATATGATGGCTAATCTGGTCGTTGCCCAAATGCTGTTTCTGGAGTCCGAGAACCCGGACAAGGATATACACCTGTACATTAACTCGCCGGGAGGCTCTGTTACAGCGGGGTTATCAATTTACGATACAATGCAATTTATCAAGCCGGATATCAGCACTATGTGTATCGGTCAGGCGGCATCTATGGGCGCTTTCCTGTTGGCAGGGGGAGCGGAGGGCAAACGTTACTGCTTGCCCAATGCACGCACCATGATCCATAAACCTAGTGGTGGCGCCCAGGGTCAGGCTACAGATATCGATATACAGGCGCGGGAAATCCTTATCATTCGCAAGCGACTAAATGAACTAATGGCACAGCATACAGGGCAAAGTCTGGATACGATTGAACTCGACACCGAGCGGGATCGGTTTATGGATGCAGTTCAGAGCAAGGAATACGGTTTGATTGACGAGGTAGTTGAGCATCGGAAAGGCTCTGAGTAGAATAGTATATCAGTTTTGGGGCCTCTTTTGGGGCTTGCAAAAAGCGGCAAAAAACCGCATCGTAGTGCCTTCAGAAGGCGCGAAACAGACAAAGGTGAATAGGTCGGATTAATGAGTGACGATTCTACAGGTTCGGGCGAGGATAGTGGCAAGCTGCTGTACTGCTCTTTTTGCGGGAAGAGCCAGCATGAAGTGCGGAAATTAATAGCTGGCCCCTCAGTATTTATATGTGATGAATGCGTAGACCTGTGCAATGATATTATTCGCGAGGAAGTCAAGGAAGGAACTGGCGATCTTCCCCAGGACCACCTGCCGGTACCGCAGGAAATCAAGGAAATTCTGGATGATTACGTCATCGGTCAACAGCGAGCCAAGAAGGTTCTGTCGGTAGCAGTTTACAATCATTACAAGCGCTTGCGCTACGATCAGACCAAACGCAAAAGAGACGATGTCGAGCTGGGGAAAAGCAACATCCTGCTGGTAGGACCGACCGGAAGTGGCAAGACCCTTCTGGCCGAAACGCTAGCGAGACTTCTTGATGTGCCATTCACAATCGCCGACGCCACGACGCTGACGGAAGCCGGCTATGTGGGTGAGGACGTGGAAAATATCATCCAGAAATTACTGCAGAAATGTGATTACGACGTTGAGAAGGCCCAGGTGGGCATTGTCTATATCGATGAAATTGATAAAATTTCTCGCAAGTCGGATAACCCCTCGATCACCCGCGATGTGTCCGGCGAGGGTGTTCAGCAGGCGCTGCTAAAGCTAATAGAGGGCACCGTCGCGTCGGTGCCGCCTCAGGGGGGGCGCAAGCACCCGCAGCAGGAGTTTCTGCAGGTAGACACCTCTAACATATTGTTTATCTGCGGTGGCGCGTTTTCTGGTCTCGATAAAGTGATCAGGCACCGTTCTGAGAAAGGGGGAATAGGCTTTGGCGCGGAGATTAAAAGCAAGGAAGAAACCAGTAATATTGGTAAATTACTGACCGAACTGGAACCTGAGGATCTGGTGCAATATGGCTTGATTCCGGAATTTGTCGGTCGCCTGCCTGTTATAGCGACTCTGGAAGAACTCGACGAAGAGGCACTTGTCCGGATTCTCACCGAGCCCAAGAACTCCCTGACCAAGCAGTATACAAAGCTGTTTGATATGGAAGGGGTTGAGGTCGATTTTCGAGATGACGGATTGCGAGCCGTAGCTGAAAAAGCCATGGAACGCAAAACCGGCGCCCGTGGTTTGCGCTCTATCCTGGAGGGCGTTTTGTTGGAATCTATGTACAAGATTCCCTCTTGCGACGATGTCGCTAAGGTCGTCATCGATGAATCTGTTATCCGCGAAAACTCAGAGCCATTATTGGTGTACCAGAACACCGAACCCGCTCTGGCAGCATCGTCTACCGACGATTAAAGCAAGCTCTTTTTGTCCCGCGCGGTTCGATTGAGCGCCGCGACCTGGTCGGACAAGCACGTTAGATTACTGGAACGATACATCGGGGTTAACGCTTGTATGTGAGCATTAATCCCGAACCTGGGAAGGTCGGCGACTCTTCCAGGCAACCCCGGAGATTGGAATGGGTTCACCTTCTGTTATTGAACTACCCCTGCTGCCGTTGCGCGATGTAGTGGTTTACCCCCATATGGTATTACCGCTGTTTGTAGGGCGAGAAAAGTCCATCGAGGCGCTTGAAAACGCCATGGCTAACGACAAGCAAGTCTTGTTGGTGGCCCAGCGAAATGCCGGAGACGACAACCCGGGCGTGGACGACATTTATCAAGTGGGAACGGTATCCAATATCTTACAGTTGCTGAAACTGCCAGATGGCACCATCAAGGTGCTGGTAGAGGGTGACTACCGAGCCGCGGTCGATAGTGTCGATGATGAAGGCAGTTTTGCGATTGCAGGTATTCGCGAGATCGAAAGCGACGAGGTGCCTGCCACTGAAGTCGAAGCCCTGTTGCGCTCGACCGTCAGTCAGTTTGAGAAATACGTTAACCTGAGTAAAAAGGTACCCGCGGAGGTGCTGACATCTCTGACTGGGATCGACGAGCCTGGCAGGTTGGCAGACACCATTGCCGCCCATATGAGCGTAGATCTGGAGGAAAAACAGAATATTCTTGAAATAGCTGGAACCCGTGCTCGCCTGGAGCATTTAATGGGTTTAATGGGCGCTGAAATCGACCTGTTTCAGGTAGAAAAACGGATTCGGGGTCGGGTCAAAAAACAAATGGAGAAGAGCCAGCGCGAGTATTACCTGAATGAACAGATGAAAGCTATTCAGAAAGAGTTGGGTGAAATGGATGAAGCTCCCAATGAACTGGATGAGCTACAAAATCGTATAGAGGAGGCGAAAATGCCTGAAGAGGCGCATGACAAGGCTGCCTCTGAACTGAATAAATTACGAATGATGTCCCCGATGTCGGCCGAGGCGACAGTGGTTCGTAGCTATATAGACTGGATGGTTAATGTTCCCTGGTCAAAGCGAAGCAAGGTTAAGCATGATCTTCGTCGCGCATCCGATATTCTCAATGAAGACCACTACGGACTGGAGGAGGTGAAGGACCGAATTTTGGAGTACCTGGCAGTCCAGAAGCGGGTGCGCAAGGTAAAGGGCCCGGTATTGTGCCTGGTGGGTCCGCCCGGAGTAGGAAAGACATCTCTGGGAGAATCCCTGGCCCGAGCGACCCACCGAAAATTCGTACGGATGGCGCTGGGTGGCGTGCGAGATGAGGCAGAGATTCGTGGTCACCGGCGAACATATATCGGCTCTATGCCCGGCAAACTTATTCAGAAAATGTCCAAGGCGGGCGTTAAAAATCCGCTGTTCTTGCTCGACGAAATTGACAAAATGGGCATGGATCAGCGAGGTGACCCGGCGTCCGCAATGTTGGAGGTGCTGGATCCAGAGCAGAATCACGCGTTTAACGACCACTATCTCGAAGTGGACTACGACCTGTCCGATGTGATGTTTGTCTGCACTTCCAATACCATGAACATCCCCGGTCCGCTGCTGGACCGATTGGAAGTCATCCGTATTCCTGGGTATACCGAAGACGAAAAGCTCAATATTGGCGAGCGCTACCTGATACCAAAGCAATTAAAGGGGAACGGGCTTAAGAAGGGAGAAATGACGATTACCGAGGATGCGGTGATCGATATTATACGGTATTACACGCGCGAGGCTGGCGTTCGGTCTCTGGAGCGGGAGATTGCCAAAGTATGCCGCAAAGTGGTCAAGTCGATTACCCTTGCTGAGCGAGAGGGTCCCATTACGGTAACTTGTGAAATGCTGCCGGAACTTCTCGGCGTTCGAAAGTTCACTTACGGAATTGCCGAGGAAGAGAATAAGATCGGCCAGGTAACCGGCTTGGCCTGGACCTCTTCAGGGGGCGAATTGCTGACCATCGAAGCGGTTGCAGTGGTCGGTAAAGGCAAGCACGTTAAAACCGGGTCTTTGGGTGACGTAATGCAGGAGTCTATCCAGGCAGCTAGCACCGTAGTGAGAAGCCGATCACAATTGCTCGGAATTCCGGCAAATTATCATGACAAGTACGACATCCACATCCACGTGCCCGAGGGCGCAACACCTAAGGACGGGCCTAGTGCGGGCGTGGCGATGTGCACCGCTCTGGTATCTGTGTGGACCAAAATTCCGGTATGCTCCGAGGTGGCCATGACCGGAGAGATTACCCTGCGCGGAGAGGTACTGCCAATAGGTGGTTTGAAGGAAAAACTCCTGGCAGCTCGGCGAGGTGGCGTTAAAACGGTTATTATCCCGCAGGAAAACGAGCGAGACCTGGTCGAGATACCGGACAATATCAAGGCAGATCTGGAAATCAAGCCAGTGAAGTGGATAGAAGAGGTATTAGCCATCGCCCTTGAGAGCATGCCGGAGCCGATCAGCGACGAAGAGTACCTCGCAGATTCTCTCGGCGGGGCATCAGAACTGGCTAAGGATGGAAAAAATCGTATAAATACACATTAAGAGTCGCGTTTTCATTGACCGGAATCCAATCTTTGGTATAAAGTTCATCGACTAGATGCTAGGGTGTTTAGGGTAGCTAAATCATAACTCCACGTACTACATTTCATTACCTTCAAGGGGATAAGAGTGAATAAATCAGAATTAATTGACGCCATTGCGGCAGCAGCGGACCTGCCAAAGGCTTCTGCGGGTCGTGCGCTTGATGCTGTTGTAGATGGCATTACCGACGCACTGAAAAAAGGGGACCAGGTCGCTCTGGTCGGATTTGGCACATTTGCCGTTAAACATCGTGCTGCGCGCAGTGGTCGGAACCCGCAAACGGGAGCAACTATCCAGATAGCGGCGGCCAATGTTCCCAGTTTCAAGGCAGGTAAAGCACTGAAAGACGCCGTTAATTCCTGAAGCTGGTTATGCTCGGTCTGCCAACGATAGGCTGAGCAGCAACAAGCTCACGTCCAGTTTGCTTGATTCACATTAAGCAGTATTAGAAGGCGCACTGCCCGGTGCGCTTTTTTTTTACCCAATACGTGGAAACTCACCATGCTCCAAGATATACGCAAGAGTACCCAGGGTACAGCAGCCAAAATCATCATCGGCCTCATTGTGATCTCATTTTCCCTGTTCGGTATCCAGTCTATTTTAGTGGGCGGTGGCGGTTCCACTGTCGGCGAAATTAACGGCGAAGAGATTGATCCTGTAGAGGTTCAGCAATTGGTGAATATGCAAAAACAGCGTATTAGCGCCATGTTAGGCGCCAATCTTGACCCAGCAATGTTGGACGACCAACGCCTGAGCTCGCAGGCATTGCAGGGCATTATCAAGCGAACACTCCTGACGCAAGCTGCAACGGCCATGGAGCTGGCTGTCTCAGAGCAGCAAATTGGCTCCATGGTTGGCAATATGGCGCAGTTTCAACAGGATGGAAAGTTCTCGCCCGAGTTGTATTCCCGCGTATTGGCAAATGCCGGTTTCACGCCCGCATCCTTTAAAAAAGATCTGCGGCAAAACCTGCTTGTCACCCAGTTGCTTAGTGGTTTTGCAGGTAGTGAATTTGCCACGCCAGCGGAGTTGGCACTGAATGCCAAGGTCAGTGGGGAAATGCGAGACGTACGTTATCTGACCATTCCTCTGGAAAATTTCGTATCCAACGCTGATATTGCCGATAGTGAAATTACGCAGTATTACAATGATAACCAGGCACTTTTCTTCAGCCAGGAATCCATTGAACTGGATTACATTGAATTGAGCCTGGACGATGTAGCGGAGCCGGTTTCAGAGACCGATTTGCAGCAAGAATATGAACTGGAAAAAAACAGCTACCAGTATCAGACCGAGCGACGGGTATCCCATATCATGTTTGAGCCCTCCAGTGGTGAATCTGATGACTCGGTGCAAGCAAGGCTGGATTCAGTATTGGCTGAGCTTGCTGCGGGCAGCGACTTTGCAGAGGTTGCCCGGAATTACTCCGATGACGCCGGCTCAGCGAGCAATGGTGGGGACCTTGGGTTTACCACGGGCGACACCTTTCCTGCGGAAATGGAGGAGGTTATTGGGCTGCTGGAGTTGGGAGCGGTTTCCGACCCTGTTACCATCGATGGCGCTACTCATATCATAAAGCTCATGTCTCAACGCGAGGGGGAAATGGCCTCCCTGGATGAACTACGCCCGGAACTCGAGCGTCGAATTCAGGATCGCGTTGCCAGGATTGCTCTTTTGAGGGTGGTGGAGAGCCTCAAGGATCTGGTGTTCAATGCCGATGATTTATCGGCACCCGCAGCGGAACTGGAGTTAACGGTTGAGCACAGTGAAGCAGTTACCCGCTCCCATTCACAGGGTCTTTTTAGCAACGCCTCACTATTGACAGCCGCGTTCTCTGAGGACGTATTGGAGGGGGGGCACAACAGTGATGTGATAGAGCTGGGTGCCAATAATTTCGTCGTGCTGAGAGTTCGCAAGCACCATCCCTCGGCTGTAAAACCGCTGAAGACAGTTCGCAATGACATTATTACCAGAATTACCGACGAGTCCTCCAGGGCGGCTGTTGGGGTAGCCGCACAGGCAGCCCTACACACTTTGAGGGCCGGGGGCGGTGTGGAGGCATATGCCAATGCCAATGGCTACCAGTGGCAGGTAGAGCTCGCTGCGGACCGAAGCAATTTAGTTATTCCGTCCGTTATTCTGAGCAGGGTGTTTGAATTGCCCTCGCTCGCCCCAGACCAGACACTGTTTGACTACGTGCTTAGCCCCGAGGGCGATGCGCAGGTATTCGAATTAGCCAGGGTGACGCCAGGTGAGTTCCAGGTATTGAACGAAGACGAAAAAGGTAAGCTGCTTTTAGAGGCCAGGGGCGAACACGAAAATCTGGTCGATATTGAGTATCAACGGAGCTTGCGCAACCAGGCCGACATAACCATTTTGTAACACAAGAGATTATAACTAGAGGTAAGCATGGTCTCAAAAGTACTAACACTCAACCATATTTCTGTGAAAGGCCTGGAGCGATTACCCCGCGAGGGCTACGAAATTGCCAGTGAATTTACCCACCCGGATGCAATACTGCTGCGTAGTCACAAATTGCAGGTGGAAGAAATACCGGAAACTGTAATGGCTATCGCGCGCGCTGGGGCTGGTGTCAACAATATTCCAGTGACGCAATGTACCGAGCGAGGGATACCGGTATTCAATTCCCCGGGGGCCAATGCCAACGCGGTAAAAGAGCTGGTTGCAGCGGCCCTGCTACTGGGCTCACGCGGAATAATCGATGGCATTCAGTACGTTCAGACGCTGAATGAAACGCAGGACGAGGCCTTATTGAACAAGGCCCTGGAAAGTCAGAAAAAGCAATTTAAGGGTAGCGAGTTAGTAGGCAAAACACTCGGCGTGGTAGGTCTGGGCGCTATTGGCTCGCTGGTCGCCGAAATGGCCCTTACTTTCGGCATGAAAGTGATTGGCTATGATCCGGCACTATCTATCGACGCCGCCTGGCGATTATCGAGCAGGGTGCGTAAGGCGGATGCGCTTTCCGCCCTTTTTGCCAGTTGCGACTTTATTAGTTTGCACCTGCCAATGCTGGAAGCGACACGGGGATTGGTCAATGCTGAATTGCTGGCAGGCATAAAGCCCGGCACCTGTCTACTCAACTTTGCACGTCAGGAAATAGTCGATTCAACCGCTATTAACAAAGCGCTGGACGGTGACATATTGCGTAAGTACATCACCGACTTTCCCGCGCCAGGACTGATTAATCGGGACAACGTTATCCTCATGCCCCATATCGGTGCAAGCACAGAGGAGGCAGAAGATAATTGTGCAATAATGGCCGCAGATCAACTCAGGGATTTTCTGGAGACCGGGAATATCCGCAATTCGGTCAATTTTCCCAGCCTTGAATTAGACCTGGTCGAGGGCTTCCGCCTGGCCATTACTAATGAAAATGTACCCAAGATCCTGGGCAGCATCCTGGCTATACTGGCAGATGAAAATATTAACGTCTGCGACATGCTTAACAAAAGTCGCGATGCCATAGCCTACAATCTGATCGATGTTTCCAATATCCCCTCGGAGCAGGTACTGGAGCAAATGCGAACGCTGGAAGGTGTTATTAACGTACGACTGATAGGCTAAGTATTGTCAGGCTTGGCGCCACTTGCAACAACGTACATGTCGCGCTCTTCCTCACTCAACTCGGCGGCACCTTGCCAGGGCAACAGACGCTGCTCGGCATAATTATTAAAATCCAGGAACGGGTATTTAATAATATCAAAGTAGGGCGAGTAATCGAAATCGCTGGGAGTGCAAAGCCTGGGATTGCGCAGGTATAGTTTCACCTCACTCTGCTTGATCTGCTTGACCAGAGGTAATATGGGGAACTGGATACTTCCGAATGCCTCTGCAATCATGGTAGAGCACACCGTGTGGGTGCTGCTCCCAGCTCTGGCTCTGAATAAACTGGAGCGCCAACGGCGCGGCATTATGAACCAGGGGAATAAAAAGCGAGCCAGGTCGAATATCTGCCTGACATCATAGGCGGTCCCCAGACGTCCCACAGCGTAGCGTACGACCTTTTGACTGTCCTGGTGGCATATTCCTCGTGGACGACAGATTCGCAGGTGCTCCGTCTCGTAGCGGGTCAGGGGGCGTACAACCGTGCCCATTCCCAGTTCACTCTCAATGATAAGCTGCACGTCTGCAGAGCCTGAATAGTGCTGACGCAGGCTCTCTCGCAACAGGGTGTCATCGACATCACCGAGGCGGCCGATATATAAGGCCGCGTGAGACCAGGAACTCTGGGTGATGAGTTTGATGACCTCGCTGACCCTGGAGCGCCCCTCCACCAGAATAACATCGCAGGATTTGATCTCCTGGCAAATCTGCTCGAAATTACATAGTGGTGTGTGGGGCAGGGGCCTTCGATGTTTTAGCCAGCTCACAACTACATTGCGAATAAAGTTAATCATGGAAGGGACTGGCGTATGGTTGGTACCACTTCGTATCTCGGGATCACTGAATGTTACAATAGGGGTGATGAGGCAGACAAGTTGAAACATGGATAAAAAACTGGAATCAATTCAGGCCAGGTTTGAGGAAGCTACTACAAGTGAGTATCCCCCTCTGCACCTGTGGCAGCCATTGCTATCGGGTGATATAGATATTGCTATCCACCGAGATGGGACCTGGTATCACGAGGGAGATGAAATAAAACGAAAGACCCTTGTGAACCTGTTTGCAAGCATTCTTCGGCGCGAACCGGACGGTGATTATTATCTCGTCACACCGGTGGAGAAATGGCGCATACGGGTCGATTTACACCCACTATTGGTAACCGATGTGGCGTGGCACAAGGATAGCAACCCAAAAGTGCTGCAGGCGACTCTAAACACAGGTAGGACGATTGCTATCGGGCAAAGCCACCCATTGTTCCTGGAGCCGCGGGTTGGGGATGTCGCGGCCATCGAGTTGCCCTATGGCCTGGCGGCACTATTTTCTCGAAGTGCCTGGTACAGGCTGGTTGATATGGCACAGGAGCACCGGGGTGTGCCATCAATTGTCAGTGACGGCCAGATATTCCCACTGGCAAGGGAAAAGGGCGAGGAATATCAATGAATCAACTGCAGACAGCTTACATATTCGGGTAATTGGGGCCGCCCAGTCCCTCCGGGGCAACCCATACAATGTTCTGGGCCGGGTCCTTGATGTCGCAGGTTTTGCAGTGTATGCAATTCTGGCTGTTGATCTGAAAGCGGCGTCCGTTTTCATCGTCTATGACCTCGTACACACCGGCCGGGCAATAGCGCTGTGCCGGCTCGTCGTATAGGGACATGTTTTTGCCCATGGGCACATCCGGGTCGATCAGGGTCAGGTGGCAGGGCTGATCTTCTTCGTGATTGGTATTGGAGAGAAAAACAGAGGACAAACGGTCAAAACTAATGACGTTATCGGGTTTTGGATACTCTATTTTTGTCATATCTGCCGCGGGTTTGAGGACGGCGTGGTCGGGTTTCGAATCACTCAGGGTGAAGGGAAGCTTGCCGTGCAAAATGCCCTGCTCAACAAAAGCGACGGCTGCCCCCAGCATGCTGCCAAGATGGTGCAGAAGCGGACCAAAATTACGCCACCGGTTCAGTTCTACATGCAGCCAGGAATTGTTGAACCGGTCGGCGTAGTCGGTTAGGTCGCCTCGCCCCTCCGATCCTCCCGCCAGTGCCGCAACAAGCGTTTCTGCCGCCAATAACCCGGACTTCATGGCAGTATGGCTGCCTTTGATACGAGCAAAATTCATCGTGCCGGCATCATCTCCTATCAGCAACCCGCCGGGGAAGCTCATTTTGGGGCGCGATTTGGGGCTACCTTTTATCAAAGCTCTGGCACCGTATGCGATACGCTTACCACCCTCCAGGTAGGGCTTAATTTTGTCGTGGTGTTTCCACTGCTGAAACTCTTCAAAGGGCGACAGGTGTGGGTTGGAATAGCTTAGAGGCACCACGTAGCCAATTGCAATCTGATTGTTGTCACTGTGATAAAGGTAGCTTCCCGAGGCGGTGTTGTTCGCCGCTGGCCATCCGGTAGTGTGAATAACCAAACCGGACTGGTGTTTTGCGGGATCGATTTCCCATATTTCTTTGAAACCCAATCCGTAGTGCTGGGGGTCACATTCTGCATCGAGCTTGAAATTGGCAATCAGTTGCTTGCCCAATTGACCGCGGCATCCCTCGGCAAATACCGTGTATTTGGCATGCAGTTCCATGCCCGGCATATAGCTGTCTTTGTGATCGCCATTAGCGGAAATTCCCATGTCGCCGGTGGCGATGCCCTTTACGCTGCCATCTTCGTGGTAAAGAATCTCTGCAGCGGCAAAACCCGGGTAGATCTCAACCCCCATGCCCTCGGCCTGTTCGGCCAACCAGCGACAGACATTTGCCAGGCTGATGACATAATTACCCTTATTGTGAAAACCTGGGGAAAACAGCAGCGGTACCTTGATGGCGCTTGATTGGCTACGCATTACCATAACCTGATCGGCTGTTACCGGTACATTTAATGGCGCGCCACGCTCTTCCCAGTCTGGAAATAACTCGGCCATGGCTTTGGGGTCCATCACGGCGCCAGACAGGATGTGAGCTCCGACCTCAGAACCTTTTTCCACGACGCAAACGGTGATTTCCTGCTCTTTTTCCTGGGCCAGTTGCATAACTCGACATGCAGCGGAGAGGCCCGCGGGGCCTGCCCCGACGATCACAACATCAAACTCCATTGACTCACGTTCCACAGTATCATCCTCACATGCGTGTCACATAGCTGGGGAAAAAGATCCAGCGCTCAGAAAGCGGCGCAAGTATATAATTATTAGTGAATAAAGACTATCAATACAATGAATAGCGGATATCCTTGATATGTCTCAAGGTGCCGCTCACGAGTCTGCAGCGGGTCTTGACCTAGGCTTCATTTGTGGGCAAGATAGCCGCCCAAATTACGCCGATGCCGGCCAGAGCGTGCCGTTTGCATCTTTTCACACCCACCTGAAAAATCTATGGAGAATCTATGAAGGTTCTTGTTGCCGTTAAGCGTGTAGTTGACTACAACGTCAAGGTTCGCGCTAAAGCTGATGGTAGTGATGCCGATTTGAATAATGTCAAAATGGCCATCAACCCGTTTTGTGAAATTGCCGTTGAGGAGGGAGTCCGTTTAAAGGAAGCCGGTGTGGCGACCGAGGTTATTGCTGTATCAGTCGGGGAGAAAGTATGCCAGGAACAAATTCGTACGGCCCTCGCACTGGGCGCCGACCGTGGCATCCAGGTGGAGACCGAGGGCAATGTCGAGCCCCTGGTGGTTGCTAAACTGCTAAAGGGCGTTGTCGATAAGGAGCAGCCGCAATTGGTTATTCTGGGTAAGCAGTCAATTGACGGCGATAATAACCAGACGGGGCAAATGCTAGGCGCGCTGGCCAATATGGCCCAGGGAACCTTCGCCTCCGAAGTCGTGGTGGATGGCGACAAATTGAACGTTACTCGCGAGGTAGATGGCGGCTTGCAAACAATCAGTTTGAATTTGCCGGCAATTGTTACGACCGACCTGCGCCTGAATGAACCCCGTTACGCCTCGTTACCTAACATCATGAAGGCCAAAAAGAAGCAACTGGACGTTTATACGCCCGCTGATCTGGGGGTTGAGGTCAAATCTCACCTTACCCTGCTCAGGGTAGAACCACCAGCGGAGCGGCAGGCAGGCATTAAAGTTGAAAGTGTCGAGCAACTGGTTGATAAACTGAAGAATGAGGCAAAGGTAATCTGATGAGTACTCTAGTTATTGCAGAACACGACAACAGCAGTCTCAAGCCCGCCACGCTAAACGCCGTTGCCGCAGCACAGGCTATGGGTGCCGAAATTGATATTCTGGTGGCTGGCGCCAATTGCGGCCCGGCAGTCGACCAGGCAGCGGCCGTAGCGGGGATCGGAAAAGTTTTGGTTGCAGACAACGCTGCCTACGAGCATCAACTGGCTGAAAATGTGAGTCTGTTGATTGCAGACGTGGCCGCATCTTATGACAACATAGTGGCAGCTTCCACCAGTAACGGTAAGAACACAATGCCCCGCGTGGCGGCTTTGCTGGATGTTGGTCAGGTTTCCGACATTATTGCGGTTGAATCGGCCGATACTTTTAAGCGGCCTATATACGCCGGCAACATCATTGCATCGGTGCAAAGTGCAGATGCAAAGAAGGTGGTCACTGTGCGCACCACAGGCTTTGATCCAGCCCCAGCAGAGGGAGGCTCGGCCTCTATTGAAGCTGTAGAAGCAGTTCACGATGCTGGAATTTCTTCCTTTGTCAGCGAGGAAGTTGCCGTCTCAGAGCGCCCGGAACTGACTTCGGCCTCAATCGTTATTTCCGGCGGGCGCGGCATGCAAAACGGCGACAACTTTAAGTTGCTTGAAGGCATTGCCGACAAACTCAGTGCCGCGATTGGCGCCTCTCGCGCTGCAGTTGATGCCGGTTTCGTGCCCAACGATATGCAAGTTGGCCAGACTGGCAAAATTGTAGCACCGGATCTGTACATTGCAGTGGGCATATCCGGCGCCATTCAGCACCTGGCCGGGATGAAAGACTCCAAGGTAATCGTAGCCATCAACAAGGACGAAGATGCGCCAATTTTTCAGGTGGCCGACTACGGCCTGGTCGCTGACCTGTTCGAGGCGCTGCCTGAGTTTGAAGCCTTGTTGTAAGGGGCATTACTGAATAATGAAACCGGCCACTGCGCCGGTTTTTTTTTAATCCCTTCGCAGGTGATCAGAAATTGCGATGGGCGAGGGGTAATTGAGCACCACGATATAAGAAGAGACGATGAAGGTAATAAGCGTCGACGCCTGAATCAGTAGCGAGGCTTGCTCTGAGATCACCGCACTGCCGACCGCAACATAGGCGATAAGCAGGGAGAATTCACTGGCCTGTCCCAGCCTGAAACCCAGCCCCCAGGCCAGGCTTCGCTTCTCACTGACGCCCTTGAGTAGAAACCTATACACCACCGGTTTGAGAACCAGAACCATTGCCGCCAGTAGCAGTGCCGGCAGTAAGACCTGATGTAACATGCCCAGATTAAAACGGGCGCCTACTGAGAAGAAAAACAGAATCAGGAAAAAATCTCGCAAGGGTTTGAGGTTGACAGCGATATATTGGGAGATCGGGCTGGTTGCGATGCTTATGCCTGCAATAAAAGCACCAATTTCTGCCGACAAGCCCAGTAATTGAGCCGCTTCGGCAAGTCCCAGGCACCAGCCAATAGCCAGCAGGAAAATATACTCGTGAAAGCGGTCGAAACGGGTGATTAGTGGCAGCAAAGCGAAGCGAACCACCAGCCAGGCTGCAGCGGCGATTAGCGGAAGGCTCAGGAGAGACAGTGCCAGATCCAGCCCCATGGACTCCACATGACCATCAGCAGCGGCCATCAGCAACATGAGTACAATGATTGCCAAAAGATCTTGCAGAAGCAGCAAGCCAATCATTAGCTCGCCGATATGCCGGTGGTGAAGTACGGTAGTTGGGAGCAGTTTAATACCGATAATGGTGGAGGAGAACATAATCGCAGCGCCAATAATCAGGGCCTCTGTAATGCCATAGCCAAATATCCGCGCCAGACCAGAGCCGATAGCCAGAAAAATCAGGGAACTGAGCAGGGCGACTACTGTAGATTTACGCAAGGTAGCCCACAATGCCTGGGGTTGCATATCCAGACCAACCAGGAACAGTAGAAAAATTATCCCTACGTGGCCAATTTCAGAGAGCAGGTTCAGGTCCTCAACCATCGCCAATCCGTAGGGGCCGATACATGCACCCAGCGCGACATAGGCAATGATGAGTGGTTGTCTGGTGTACAAGGCGACCGAGGCGAACAGAGCGGCACCGGAGAAAATTAGAAAGAATGAAAATGTAATACTGTTGGCATCCATCAGATGCTGATCCCCTGTTGGCTCAGGAGGGGATTCTAAACAAGCCGGGGGCTAATAGAAACCATTCGCTGAGAGTCGGCAGCTTCCAGCTGCCCCCTGGGATTGCCAGCAAAGCCGGTCTAGCGCTGGCTAACGGCGGCGAAACAATGGCAAGCACTGGTCCGCAGAGGCCTGGTAATGTTCAGTGAAGTCTCCCAGACTGCCAAGGGCCGCGCTGAGATCAGTCTCTTCAGTAAGCGCGAAAGCGGTGAAACCGCAGCGCCGAAGGTAGTGTAACTGGTCTCGTATAAAATAACCTACTGCCCGGAGTTCGCCCTTAAACCCTCGCTCGCAGAGCTCTCGCGCGTAAGAGAAACCCCGGCCGTCGGTGAACAGGGGAAAGTTGATGGCTACCAATGAGATACTGTCGAGGTGGTCAAACAGAGGGGTTGGCGGCTGGCCTGGCTCCAGTTGCACCGCCGTACCCGACTTTTCAGCTGTGGCCTGCCACTGGTCCAGGGTCAGAATCTGCTGGGGAGCAGGTGATGATGCCTCGGTGTTAACAGCTAACCATCGGTCCTCGACGATCTCCCCATTTCTAATCATCGCCGGCATATACGCGCTCCTTGAAAGGGTCAATACCTACGCGTCGATAGGTGTCCAGGAAGGATTCCTCCGGCCGCCGCAATTGTAGGTAGATAGACAGAATTTGCTCGATGATATCGGGGATATCTTGTTGGCTGAACGATGGGCCGAGTATTTTGCCTATGGATGCGTCCTTGCCCTGATTACCACCCAGGCAAACCTGATAAAACTCCTGCCCTTTTTTGTCAACGCCTAAAATTCCAATATGGCCGATATGGTGGTGACCACAAGCGTTCATGCAGCCGCTGATATTGAGGTCAATGGGGCCTAGGTCATAGAGGTAGTCAAGGTCGCTGAAGCGGGCCTGAATGGCCTCGGCCACCGGCAGGGACTTGGCGTTAGCCAGCGAGCAATAGTCACCTCCGGGGCAGCAAATTAGATCGCTCAGATAACCTATATTGGGAGTGGCCAGCCCCGCGGCCTGCAACGCCTGCCATACCGGGTAAAGGTCGGGCTGATGCACGTCCGCGAGCACCAGGTTTTGCTCGTGGGTGGAGCGTACCTCACCAAAGGCGTAGCGATCGGCGAGGTCGGCGACTAATTCAATCTGGGCGTCGGTGATATCTCCCGGGGCGTAGCCCGTGGCTTTCAGAGAGATATTTACGATTTGGTAGCCGTCGACTTTGTGATCCAGGGTATTTCGCGCCACCCAGTTGGAGAATGTCGGGTTATTGCGACATTGCTCGCGAAGTGCCGACTGTGCAGACGCCGTGTCTACGTCCAGGTATTGTGGAGGGTTAAAGAATGACTTTGCGCGCTCAATTTCCGCATTGGTCAGTGTGTTGAGGCCATCTTTGATGGCACGCCACTCCTGCGCTACGGCCTCGCGGAAAGCGTCTACCCCCATCGCCTTGACCAGTATTTTAATCCGTGCCTTGTACTTGTTATCGCGCCGCCCGCGTTGATTGTAGACCCGCAGAATCGCCTCGAGATAAGTCAGCAGATGCGGCTCATCCAGCCACTCACAAATCACGGCACCGATCATCGGGGTTCGACCGAGACCGCCACCGGCCAAAACTCGAAAGCCGATAGCACCCTGGTCGGACACTCTCACTTCGACTCCCACATCGTGGTTGTACAGTGCCGCCCGGTCCCCAGTACTGGCACACACCGCAATCTTAAATTTTCTGGGCAGAAAGGCAAATTCCGGGTGCAGGGTAGACCACTGGCGGATAATTTCGCAGTAGGGCCGAGGATCTGTCAACTCGTCGATTGCGACCCCCGCGTACTGGTCGGTCGTTGTATTGCGAATACAGTTGCCACTGGTTTGTATGGCGTGCATCTGAACTGTCGCCAGTTCAGCCAGAATATCGGGCACTTCCTCCAACTGGGGCCAGTTGAGTTGAATATTCTGCCGGGTACTGATGTGTGCGTATCCCTTGTCGAATCGGCGCGTAATATCCGCCAGCTTGCGCAATTGGGTACTGTTCAACAGTCCGTAGGGAACTGCAATACGCAGCATCGGGGCAAGTCGTTGAACATATAGCCCATTTTGCAGGCGTAGGGGCAGAAATTCAGCTTCGGGCAGACTGCCATTAATGAAGCGTCTGGTTTGGTCGCGAAACTGGTTAACGCGCTCATCGATAATCTGTTGATCATACTTGTCGTAAACGTACATTGAAAACCTTACGCTCGAAGGTCGCGAAGGCGACCCAAAAAAAAGAAGGCGCTACTTTATCAGAAAATGCACAGCGCAAATAGTTTGGTTTTTCATAAGGTTAGAACCCTGAGTGTTTGCCCTGACAGTCGCCTTGTTCAGCTATGCGGGCATCGATTCAATAGCCACTAACTAGTAATTCAGGTTGGGCGCTAACCAGCGCTCCATCTCCTCGACGGAAAGCCCCTTGCGGCGGGCGAGGTCCTCTACCTGGTCGCGGCCTATCTTGCCTACGGAGAAATATTTGGACTCGGGATGGGCGAAGTAAAATCCGCTAACCGATGATGCCGGGGCCATTGCAAAGTGCTCGGTCAAAGTTACTCCGCAGGCATTGGTTGCGTCCAATAAGTTAAATAAAATGGCCTTTTCGCTATGGTCCGGGCAGGCAGGGTAGCCTGGCGCAGGTCGTATACCGCGGTAGTGCTCGCGGATCAGGCCCTCGTTTTCAAGACTCTCGCTCGCATCGTAGCCCCAAAGCTCCCGCCGTACCAACAGGTGCAGGTGCTCGGCAAATGATTCAGCCAGCCGGTCGGCAAGCGCCTTTACCATAATGCTGCTGTAATTGTCGTGAGCCGCATCATATTCGGCCGCGACACCTTCCACACCGTGACCGGTAGTTACACAGAATCCACCCACATAATCTGCTACACCGCTATCGGCGGGAGCGATGAAATCAGCCAGACTGAAGTTATCACTGCCACCGGGTTTCTGGGTTTGCTGGCGAAGATGGTGCAGGGTTGCCACTTGCCTGGACCGGTCCTCGTCGTCATATACAGCGATGTCATCGCTGCCACTGCGACTCGCCGGCCAGAAGCCAACGACGGCTTTGGCAGTGAGTAATTTGTGGTCAATCAGGTGCCTGAGCATGCGCTTTGCGTCGTCAAACAGTTCTCGGGCCTGGGAGCCCACGACCTCGTCTTGCAAGATCATCGGATACTTACCGGACAATTCCCAGGTGACGAAGAAGGGCGTCCAGTCGATTGTGTCGATAAGCACATCAATCGGAAAATCCTCAAAAACCCGGGTCCCTATGAAGCTCGGTTTTGGCGGGTCATAGCGCCGCCAGTCCATGGACGGGGCATTGGCAACTGCCTCGCTGTACCGTAGCGATGGATTACGGGGTGCGCGATTGGCAATGCGCTCCCGCACCGCCTGGTAGGCCTGCCGCTGCAGCGCTATGTATTGGGCCTTGTTTGCACCGAGCAGCTCCGACGCAACGGCC
This sequence comes from Halieaceae bacterium, assembly GCA_018657645.1. GTDB lineage: Bacteria > Pseudomonadota > Gammaproteobacteria > Pseudomonadales > Halieaceae > JBALVT01. The sequence goes on from JABHWT010000315.1 coordinate 20,610, forward strand.
ACACTTCGAGATGCGTCTGAAACATAGGCGACGATATCTCGCGTATAGTGCGGTTCAATCTTAACCGCCGTATGTGCCTTTGAGGTAGTCGCACCGCCAATCAGCAGGGGTACGGAAAACCCCAACCGCTCCATTTCGCTTGCCACGCGGGCCATTTCTTCGAGAGACGGAGTAATCAGTCCGCTAAGACCAATAATGTCTACCTTCTCCTGCTCCGCTATGCGCAGAATCTCGTCACAGGACACCATGACACCGAGGTCGATAATCTCATAGTTATTACACTGCAGTACCACG
>JABHWT010000244.1 GCA_018657645.1 Halieaceae bacterium
ATGTAACAACGCCGGAGGAGTACGAATTGCAACAGTATGAAGCCGGCCATACCCTGCACGGGAAATGGACCTTGCCAGCCTACCAGCAGATTAGCAGCCAACTGGCCCGCTCTTTAGAAACTGGTACTTCAACCGCATCGGATACGAGCTACGATGACTGGCGCGGCAATTCGCCGCAGACGGATTTGCCCAATGGCGATAACTTTTCGCTGCCCAGGGGGAAAAAACACGGTGATCTGGTGCTTCCGGTAAAAGTGCAATACAAGGCGGGGGAAACCGTCTCCGTTGCATTCTGGTCGGACAACCCCACTGCGCTCTACGAAACTGGAGGTAACTTTTTGCTTGTGGAGCACAAGACACCCTCCGGATGGAAAACAGTGGCTACTGATGGCGACTGGAATACCACTGTGCGCTGGCGTGCCGAGGGCGAGGGCCTCGTAGCCAAAATTCTCTGGACAACCAATGCCTCTACTGAAGCCGGGAAATATCGACTGAGTCATTTTGGACAAAGTAGTAAAAGTGGTACATTCAGCGGTGTTTCGCCAGCCATAACTGTACAGTAAGAAAAACTTTAGCGGGTGAAGTGGATCACCGGGCTAGGGTGACCATCCAGGAGCGCGCCGACACTCTCGACACGCCATTAATAGTTCTTATACTTACCCGTGTTTGGAATTAGATGAAAAAGAGGCTAACTAATGGCGGAAAATACCAAGACCGACTACGGCAAGTTTGACAAGTTTATTCACTGGCTGATGGCATTGAACATCATCCTGACCCTGATTTTTGCGCGCGGTATGTCCGAACTACCGTTTCCGGAGCGGTTGCATGAATACGGCGATCACGGTTTGTCCGTGACCACTATCATGATTTGCCTCATAATTCGGGCGGGCTGGCGGATAAAGGAGGGCTTCGCGGTGCTGCCGCCCTCCATGACCGACCTGCAAGTAAAGGCGGCCAAGGCCGTGCACTACGGACTTTACGGGGCGCTGTTTGCCCAGGTGGCGGTGGGCGTGTTTCTCGCGTCTACCACCGAGAAGGCGTTTGTCGCCAAGGGCTACAATATCGATTACTCGAGCTTTAATCTGGCGCCGGATTCAATGTACGAGACCTTGCTGAGCTTTCACCAGACCATTTACTGGAGCATCATTGCTCTGCTGGTTTTGCATATCGGTGCGGCTCTGAAACACCATTTTGTCGACAGGGATAACGTATTGCGAAGAATGCTGCCCTTCGTTAAACCCCGTATCGAGAAGGACTGATGCCCTGAGTGCATTTAATGGTGAACCCATAGCCGGCTAGCCTGGTCGATGGACCGATAAGTCAAAGCGCTACCACCTACCAGAAAAAGCTACATGTTTTTCGGTTGATCTAATACCAGCTAGACAATTTAGGGGAAAAATAATGACCGGTACGGCGACAAATAAAGCCCATGTCAAGGAGCCCACCCTGCTGATGGGGTTCACCAACCTGCGCGACCTGCGCACTACCGAACCTCTGGTGATCACTCGCGGTGAAGGAGTCTTCATCTACGATGAAGCGGGAAAGGATTATATTGAAGGTGCTTCGTCTTTTTATTGCACATCTCTGGGTTTTAGTGAGCAGGCATTGATTGATGCCGCCGTCGAACAAATGCAACAAATTCCGTTTTATATCTCTGCAGCGCAACGGAAAATGCCGGTAGTACAGGCCCTGGCTGACAAAATAGCCGCAATGGTACCCATTGCCAATGCGAAAGTGGCTTTCCATGCTACAGGCTCGGAAGCGAATGACGCCCTGATCAAGTTCATGTGGTACCACAATCATGCCATGGGCGAGCCGGCGCGGCGCAAAGTGATAACACGGGACCGCAGCTACCACGGCGGAACTATAGTGACGACCAGCATGACCGGCTGGTCGGGCTACAATGCGGATTACGGGCTGCCCCTGGAGGGATTTCTGCAGGTTAGCCAACCCGATTTTTTCAACCTCGCTATAGCGGGTGAGACCGAGGAAGAATTCGCCAGTCGCATGGTTGCCGAGGTGGAGGCGCTGATTCAATCTGAGGGCCCGGAGACTGTCGGCGCCTTCGTGGCGGAACCTGTATCCGTTTCGGCGGGCCTGGCAATTCCACCGGCAACCTACTTTGACAAACTCACTGCCATGCTGAGACAGTACAACATTCGATTTTTCGCTGATGAGGTCGTCACCGGGTTCTGCCGTACCGGTAATATGTTTGGTTGCGAAACCTACGGCATTAATCCCGACTGCATGACCGTAGCCAAGGCGCTGTCCAGCGCCTATCAACCGATCTCTGCGGTTATTATGTCGGAGGACTTCTACACAGGCCTGGAAGAGGGCAGCGCTCGGGCTGGAATGTTCTCGCATGCGGGTACCTATCACGGTCATCCCGTGGCTGCCGCCGTTGCTCTGCGCACACTCGAACTTATTGAGGAGCGCGATATACTGGGCCATGTGCGCTCTGTGGGGCCTTACCTGCACCACAAGCTTTGCGCGTATGCAGAACATCCCCTGGTAAAAGACGTTCGCAGCGTTGGTCTGACTGGAGCACTGCAGTTAGCCCTAGATGGTGCCGCTAGCTCGGAGGGGCCTCCAGAACCGGAGATTGCACACTATCTGGGGGAGCGCTGTCGTGAGCACGGTCTCTTTCTCCGGCCAACGGGTGGCAGCATCGTTTTTGCGCCGCCATTGATTATCACCAGCTCCGAGATTGATGAGTTGTTTAGCAGATTCGATGCGGCGCTTGCTGAGACCTTATCCTGGGCTCACAGTCAGTGGCCTCAGTAAAATATACTGTTTGGTGTTGGCGCCGAGGCAGGTCGGTCATGCAGGCGTGTAAATAGTCGCGGCATATAGATTACATTTCTGCGCAAATCAACTGTAGAAGTGTGCTAGTGGAAATCAATATCCGCACTGTTAGTAAAGAAACAAGTATTATATGTCATTAAAAATCATAAAAAACAATAAAAACAAATAGATAATGCTATATGTTCGCGTCAATTCTAGAATGGGTTTTAGCCAATGGTTGAGGCCAATCCACACTCTGCCAACCCAGCGCGAGTCTTCGTGAGAGGTCAGCGACCCGGTCCGCTTGCGTGGGTTCATCCGCGATATTCTCAAACTCCATAGGGTCCTTATCCAGATCGTAAAGCTCCTCAAGAATCGCCCCGTCGCCCTCTAGCGGCGACCAATGTGTGTAACGGTATCGAGCCGTTCTAATGGTTCTGCCATGGTAGCCTTCGCGCTTGGACTCGGAGAAAGCCGCTGACTTCCAGGGCCGCGCTGGTTTGTCCAACAGAGGTACAAAACTAGATCCTTCCAACCTATGTGCCGGAGCTGGCAACCCAGCCAGGTCGGTTAATGTCGGATATAGATCGACCAGTTCCACCAGCCCCGTCGCGACCTTACCGGCACTCCTGCCGTCGGGCAATCGCACAATGAGCGGGACCCGAATCGATTCGTCGAACTGGGATTGCTTACGCCACATTCCGCCGTGTTCGTTGAGCTGAAAGCCGTGATCGGAGGTAACCACCACGATGGTGGATTTCGCAAGATCGAGTTCCTCGAGTCCCTGCAGCAATTGCCCGACGTAGGAGTCGGTCATTGTCACCATGGCATGGTAGGCGGCGATAGCCTGCTTTTTCTGGCGCTCGGTGTGGTCGGCATCATCCGCCTTCACCTGCGATGCCGGCGCGGGGATATCATCGGCATCACCGGCGGGTGTTGGGGGTAATTGGATTTGATCGAGAGAATGCTGCTCGAAAAACTCCACCGGTCCCACCCAGGGTTGATGGGGTTTATGCAAGCCCGCGGCAATGAAGAAGGGCTTGTCACGGTTCTCGGCCATAAGCTGGACAATACGCGTGGCAGTGGTCCCGTCAGGTGTCATGCGCGGTGATTCATGGGTCGCGCGCCAGGACAATGGCAAGCCCGCAGGTCTGCCGCTGGCGGCGAGCACATCCTGGCGCGACATGCCTTCTTCCGAGCCTTTGGCCCAGGTGTTGTCCCGCACCGCTGATAAATCGTGGCCTGGTAAATACCCCGGGAAGTGCAGGCGCACCGCGGGTTTTCGCGACAGGGCAAACTTCGAAACATCCCAGCTTATCGCATGCTCCTGGGTGTTGTGCCCCACCTTGCCGATCCGCGCCGTGAAGTAGCCGTGATCGTCGAAGTGCTCGGGCAGCATGCGCAGCGCATCACCTATCTTGTGGCGCGGCCAGGTTGAGCCGTCGTATACGTCGACAGTGGCTGGCCTGAGCCCACTTAAAAATGATGTCCGCGATGGATTACACAGAGGGTTCTGCACAAAGGCATTGTCGAACTGGATACCCTCGGCTGCCAACTGATCCAGGTTGGGCGTTTTCGCGGATGCGTGCTGTGGCCTGACCCTCGCCCCGATATAGGAGCCCAGCGCCGTGTTCAGGTCGTCCACGATTATGAACAGAACATTGGGTCGGTCATCGGCTTCCACGATGCGAAGCGGCGCGGCGGTGGCCAGCAGTAAGCGCGTCGATGGGTCTTTTTGCTCAACCCAGGGCACCGGGTTTTGCGACTGCGCCAACGCACAGTCAGTCAAAAGTGCCAGGGACACGATGGCAAACACAAACTGTTGCATGCGTTTCATGTGGTTATTTCTCCGTCTACTGTCATCACTCATTGCCAATCTGGGGGCGCAGAAGGTTAGGGGGTGTACCAGATGGGCGATGACCAGGATCGCTCCTGGACTGTTCGGGGGAGGTCGTCTCGTGGCTCAACTCCAGCGCGTAGGGCATCCCAGGTGGACCAGCGGCAGGTGGGGTTTTCCAGCACGCGAACATAGTAAAACGCACGCTGCTGCGCATCGAACCCGGGGTCGCGCCACAGGGTCTTGAGCTCCACTGCACCAACATCACTTGAAAACGCACAGCTTGATGCATCGACTCGAGCACCGTTGTCCGGGCAGCGATGGGTATTTGGGTCTACTGCTAAACCGTCAGAACAAGCCACATCAAACACCTTCTCGTTGGTCTTACCGTCTTCTTCGTGCCATCCCTTGATGATTTGAAGGCGCTGCAGGGGTGCCGAGTTCGCGTCTCGTACCGCCCAGACAAGAAAGGCGGGCGCGCCCTCTTGCGCAACCAGATCACCGCCCATGGCCGTTCCGTTGGCATAGGCGCGCGAAATGCCATCAGGCGTCTCCAGCATGTCTGCCTTCAGATCGGCACCGGCAAAGAAACGCACGGGGATACGCGGGCCAGAGGTTGCAAAGGTCTCTTTATGCTTGAGCGCGTCATAAATCGCTTCGCGGGTGTTTTGTTCGGCCCAAACCCCCACTAAACCCGCTGCCCCCCAGGTTGGCAACTTGCCGCTGTTGTATTGCCGGCCCTCGGCGTCTGTATAAATCGTCACTTCGGTGCTATTGGAACTGGCGCGAGACTCAACGGTGTCTCCTTTGCCAAGGGGAACCGAACCGCGCAGAGTCGGCGTGGAGTCCAAAAGGCCAGCTTTGGAAAAGAAGTTGCTCTCATCGTAGGAGCCCGCGCCGGTGTGCGTATCGGAAGAGCCGATGAAGCCATATTTGAACGGGTTACCCAGCCCCTGGGCTTCGAGGCTAAGGCCATTTTTCAAAGCCTCACGCACGTAACTGCCCGGCACCTTTGACGGGAGAAGCTTTGCTGTGCCACCACTGAAAGGTGAGATTTCAAAACCCGCCCATTCATCCCTGCTCGACAGCGCAGGATGTGTCTCCGAAGTACCTTTGATCTGGGTAATTTCAACCAGCGGTTCATTGCGGCTGCGCTTGGCGCTGTACTGGGCATTCATGGGGTCACCGGCCCAGGTCGCCAATTCAAACATCTGACCATTGGACATATTGGAATTGTGGGGGATGGCCAGAATCTCCGTGCCCTCACCGCGACGTTCATCCATCCAGGTCCAAAGATCTTCCGGGTTGGGGGAGGTCAGCACGCTGTAGGGCATATCGGGGATATTCTCCGTGCTGCGGAAAATAACGTTCCGGTGCAGGCTGCCCGGACGCTTCGAAGTGGTGAATTCATAGGCGGCAAAGGTGGTGAATGTGCCGGGCTGGTAGTGTTCGTCAGCGGCTTCCACCTCATCGTCCCATGCGCTGCGAATCACATCCTGCACCACGGCTTGCGGAACGTCTCCGGATGCCATTGCCACCCTGAGCTGGCCCAGGAACGGCCGAAACGCTTTAGCCCGCGCGGGTATGCTGTCCAACCCCAGGTTCTCTGGTGCATTGAGATTGTGAATCTGCTTCATCAGCGGATATTTAGAGAATTCAGTGGCGGTATTGGCGGCTTCCTTAGAGAGCCCGAGCAAAGAGGCGTGGTCGGTTACCGCATAGAAGTCCAGCGGCTGGTCAAGCTGCATATCAAACCCGGCGGGGTGTTCAATCGCCTCTCCTTTGGCGAAGCGATAGGCATCATAAGGTGTGGCCAGGGTGCCAAAGGCAAAGGCATCGCTTGAATACGCGGTGTGAACGTGAAGGTCACCAAAATAGACATTGCGATCCGGGTTGGCGCTGCCGGAAGTGGCCTTTTTGACAACCGGCATCACCGCCGCTTTCTCAGCCGGCGATGCTAAGGCCGATTGCTCGCTTTCACCGGAACATGCCACCAGACCGGATACCACGACCACTACTGCTGACATCCTGGCAATCATTTTTATCATCTTGATCGTCTCGTATCTTCTCATAGCTCTTGTCACTGTCGTGTTATCCCTTATTTCTTATGACCATGGTGTTGTTATGGAGACAGTTTACTTAATTCTGCTGGGCAATGATCTAACCTAGAAACCGCAGTTGGATCACGAAAGTCTGCACAAGCTATTGATGCACCTAGAAAATGTGAAAAAGCTCTCATCACCAACAAGGTGACCACGAGTTTTTCAAATTGCCTATGCACACCAATATCTTACACATCTTTTTCGCGCCCAACTGCGGTTTCTAGGTTTAAGTAAACTGTCCCCGGATTGTGGATTGTGGTGTCGCCAAAATACAGATTGCGCTGCTCGTTGAAGGTAGGCGTGGTGCCTTCGCCGAGCGCTGCCCCGGGCAGTAACAGGCTCAGTACACACAGCTGCAATTTCATTATTGTGCTCTTCATGGTGTTCTTTAGTCCTTTTTGCTGGTTTGATGTTCGCATGGCGTAACCGGCGACAGTCTAAACTAGCTCAGACGGGCTGTGCAGGCGTCCGGTCAAATATGCTCGTACTCATTTTTCTGCGGACAGGCCCTTTTTTCTTGACGGTATAGCTGTGTTACTGTCTCGGGGCTAAATTACCAGACAAATAACTTGATGACTTCGACAAACCTGATCCCGATCCTGTGCGCAATCGGGGTGTTGCAGGGAGTGGCTGTGGCGATAGTCCTGCTCAGCGCTCGCTCCGGCCATCGCCTCGCCAACGCCGTCATGGCTGCCCTGGTAATCACTATTGCATTGAGCCTGTTACACCGCTGGACTGTCTACGAGCGCCTGTGGTCTGAATATCAAAATTTTGCCTTTGTCCTGAACTCGCTGGTCTATGCCTGGGGGCCCCTACTGTATCTGTATGCCTACAGTCTTACCCAGGGTTCGTTGAACCACAGGCAGTGGTTGCATTTTTTGCCCCTGGCCCTGGCTTTTCTCGGCATGAACCTGCCTCTGTGGACATTGAGCAGTACCGGGCAACAGGAGCTGATCGCGCATATGTGGGTCATCCAACAGGATGTCCCGGGGGAGACGCCCATGATGGGCAGGCAACAGGATGTCCTGGGAGAGACGCACATCTGGGGGTTGCCTCACTCACTATGGCACCCCATGATGACTTACCTGTACCACGGCATCTTGAGCAGTGTGCATATGGTGTGTTATTGCCTGCTGGTACTTAGACAAATAAGGCAACACAATCGGCGCCTGGAGCAACATTTTTCATCGCTGGAAAAGATGAATCTACGCTGGTTACACGCGCTTAGTATCGCCTGCCTTGCAGTGATGGGTTTCTACCTGGTGTTCAACCGCATACCGACCATCGTAGGCGGGCCTATAGACATCGCTGGCCTGGGTGCGAACCTGCACCTGATAGTGATTGTGCTGCTTTTATATGGCATTGCCATTAGCGCACTGTTCCAGCCCAGCCTGATCAGCGGTGTTAAGCAGGCCTCAGGCAGTGAACCTATAAGGCCCGGAACACGGGATCATCGCCCCTCCCACAATGACGCGGACTCGCCAGTGAGCAACGCAGCAGCGGCCACCCGCGATACGCAATCGGTGGACACCCCACCCCAAAACAGTGGCAAGTACCGGCGCGCCAGGCTCGATATTGAGGAAGCCCATCGCTACAAGATTGCACTGATGGAGGCCATGGAGGAGCAGGAGCTCTACCTGGACAGCGACCTGGCCTTACCCGACCTGGCCAGGGCAACGGGCCTGGCGGCGCCGCGGATTTCGCAGGTGCTCAATGGTCAGATGAACCAGAATTTTTTCAGTTTCGTGAACAGTTACCGGGTGCAGTTGGCGCAGAGCATGCTGTTGGATTCCGAAACCTCCGGCATGCCGATTGTGGAGTTAGCCCTGGAGGTGGGATTCAAATCCAAGTCCTCTTTCTATGATGCCTTCAAGCGAGTCACCGATATGACACCGACCCAGTTCAAGCAGGCGATGAAAACCTCACCTGAAGTTGACGATGAACCCGCCTGATCACAGTGCTTCGGCGGCATTGATATAACTCAACCGCAGTTTGAATATTAATCTTGAGAGTCTTGCCTATGTTTAAAATTAATAATGAACTCATGAATGAAATTCGGGGCCGTTTCAGTCATGTTGATCATTGCCCGCAGCAGGGTTCTCGCGTGTTTTTTGAAAATGCAGGCGGAGCCCTCACGTTGAAATCCGTCGTGGAACGTTCCTCGGAACTGGCGGCCATCCCTGACAATCAGGGCCGCGATAACCCGGCTTCCCATGAGTTGGTGAACATTATCAACCAGGCCAAGGCCGATATTCGACTCTTCCTCGGGGCGGCCAAAGGCCCGGTTTTTGTCGGTGAGAGCGGTACCGAGTTGCTGTTTCGCCTGGTCAGTGTGGCCATTCTCGGTGCCGATGCGGGTGGCGATGTTGTGGGCAGTACGCTGGAGCACCCGGCCTCGGTCAGCGCCTGCCAGCGCTGGTCGACAATTGCCAATCGCAACTTTGTTCAAGTGCCGCACAATAACCAGACCGGCACGGTCACCGCAGATGATTACCGGCCTTATATCACCAAGGATACTCGCGTCGCGACGATCCTGCACACCAGTCCGGTGAGCGGCATGTCCGTGAATGTGTCCGCCATCTCCAAACTGATCCGCAGTATTTCGCCAGATTGCTTTATCATCGTCGATGGCATCCAGCACGCCGCTCACGGCCAGATCTATATTGATTCCTATGATATCGATGGTTATGTCATTTCGCCTTACAAGGTCTTCTCACGGCATGGATACGGCGTTGCCTGGGTATCAGGGCGTATGAGCACACTGCCCCATGACCGTCTGATCGGCTCGCCGGAAGACAACTGGGAGCTGGGCACGCGTGATACCGGATCTTACGGAACCTTCAGCGAAGTGGTGAAATACTTCGACTGGCTGGGCGGCAAGTTTACCGATTCAAACGATCGCCGCGAACGCATTGAAGCTGCAGGCAAGGCCATCCACGCACAGGAAAAAGAGCTGACAGACGCCATGCTGCACGGTCTCGAGGGCTTGCCGGGGCTGGTCGATATGCCACGAGTCGGTATCATCGGCGGGATCGATAATCCGTGCCGCGAAGGCCTTCTGGCAATCACCTTGGAGGGTACGAATGCGGTTGATCTGGTCAGCGCTCTACGGGAGCGCGGTATCCGCACCCATGCCCGCAAAGCCGATCACTTCTCAGGCAATATCCTGATACCTCTGGGGCTGGAAAGCTGTGTGAGGGTCTCCATGTGTCACTACAACACGACCCGGGAAGTCGCCCAGTTCCTGAAAGCCATGCAGGAGATTATTGGTTAGTCCGTATTCTGCATAGTAGCCGGTTCCAACTGAGGGGGCTGCTGCCCAGACCGAGGGAATTGACTGCCGAAGGCGGCAACAAGACCTCCATTTCTTAAGTCCGTGCCATTTGGCACAAACCGGTACTTCGGGACAACTAATTCTTCATTTTTTGTCCGGTCTAATGGGCCCGGACACATCGCCCGGGAATGGTTGGAATGATTAGCGACCCAGATGCTGCAGATTAACGATTAGAACGATTTTTTTAAGGAGCCCGTCACCATGAAACATAGCGATTACGACAGTTTTTGGTTGGACTATCTTTCGCAACATCAGCATCCGAAGTGCAGGGGGCTGCACTACATCGGAATGAGCGCATTTCTCCTATGCCTGTTTGCGGCGTTGGCTAAGGCGTCGTGGCCTTTGCTTGGGGTGGGCCTTGTGTTGTTCATCATAGGCTCTGTCCTGGGGCACCGCCTGTTTGAAGGCAACAAGCCGGCGGCATTGTCTGCGCCAATATGGTCAATTTATAGTGATTGGAGAATGTTCTTTCTTTTTCTTTCCGGAGGTTTGAAAGGCCACTTGAGCCGCACTGAAATGAACAAAAAATCATCCGAAGCACAGTAAACAGGACACTTATGACGGCTACATCATATCCCGGGCGAATGTTGCTAAACATCGGATTTGTCGGTGTGTTGTCGCTGTTGGGCGGCTGTTCAAGTGATTCATCACAGGACTTAGAGACCGCGCTTCCCGAGTATTTACAAGGCCCATCGCTCTACGCAGATGTGCAGGTCTACGACGCCCTGGGTGTGCATAGAACGGCAACACCCGTGGACCATGAAACCACCCAATGGATGACCGGTCACTTGCAAACCAACGGTTTTTCCGTCGTGCATAAGCCCTTTGTTGTGCGCCAGTACTTCCCCGAGGAAACCCGGTTACAGGTGGGTAATCTGGCCATTGAGGCGGAGCCACAATGGCCGGTGATTCCCCTATCACATCCACTGGAGGCAATCCTGGTTCCCTGGCGCGAGGATGGTAATAATGAAGCCCTTGACGGCGCCATCGCATTGGTGATTTTTCCCTATCTTCCCCGCTCGAGGATATCACTGCCCCAATACAGGCAAGCTGTTGATGGTGCCCGGCTTGCCGGAGCCAAGGCCATTGTGGCCGTCACCGAAGGACCAAGCGGTGAAATTATCACTATGAACGCGGATCTGTCCGTGCACGAGGTCGGTATCCCCATCGTACTGGTTGGCGGTAAAGACCGAGAGAAATTAGAATTCGCGGCGATGCAGGGTCAAACTGCCCGCCTGAGCCTCTCCGGGCGAGTTGAAGAATCAGCCAGGGGTTTCAGTACCCTTGGCAAGCGTGAGCGCCCTGGCAAATGGGTGATTGTGTCTACCCCACAAAGCGGCTGGACACACGCGGCTGGAGAACGGGGACCCGGTATTGCGCTTTGGCGCGCTCTGGCGAAGTGGGCCGCCGAAGATGACAGCGACACCAGTTATCTTTTTCTGTCTAACTCCGGTCATGAGATGGGCAACAAGGGCATGGAGGAAGCCTTTGACGATCACGGGCTTATCCCTCCTCCTGAGCAAGTAAAACTGTGGATTCACCTGGGGGCAGGCATAGCAACCTATGATGCGGAACAAGTGCCCGGCGGATTAAAAATGACGAACAAAGCCTATCGTAATCGTTATCTTGTCACTTCATTGAAAATATGGCCCCATGCGGCCCGGCATTTCGCAGGCATACCCGGGCTTTTCCCAATACCCATTATCGACGGCCTGATCGCCGGAGAAACCGAGGTGATACACGCACGAGGCTACTCGCCACTGATGGGCTTTTTTGGCAACAACATTTACCACCACGTCATGAAAGATCGGGCGGATGCCATTACCGGGCCAGAGCTGTTAGAGGACGTTGCAACGGCGCTGTTCGGTTTTCTCGGCGACGTACAATAGTAGGATAAACGCCCCATTCACCACAGTGGGCCGATGAGAGCGACAATATGAAAATACAACGCAGACCTTTCCTGAAATGGCTGACGGCATCGGCCTCACTTACCCTGTGGGGGAAAGCGCTGGCAACGCCCGGGGATGATATCCGCCACATCTTACCGACTGTCACGGATACTGCATTTTCCATCTCTGTTTCGGTGGGACAGCCCCGAAACGCGCTTCAGCTATCTATTGATGGCAACGAAGTTCCCGGGACAAGAATGGACAGCAAGGGCCGGTTCTGGTCTTTTCAGGCTGGTGGTCTTAAATCTTCAACACGCTATGAACTGCAGCTATCTGACGAGGACGGCGCCCTGGGGCAATCCTGGCCGCTGCGGACCTTTCCCGATCGCAATGCCGAACCTGAAACGTTCAAGTTAATGACTTATACCTGTGCAGGCGGTGGCGATGGGGTAGGGCTCCCTTCCAAGCAGTTTTTTAAGCCGCACATTTTTCGTCAGAACCTGTTTGAGGCGGGTTTAAACGAGAAGCCCGATGCTGTCATTGCTATAGGTGACCATATTTACTACGACCTGCGAGGCGAGGAGCATCCCGCTATTGGTAGAACCTCGAAGTGGCTGAAATATCTATCCGGTTGGTATTTCAGCCTGCGCTACGGCAGCTTTGACCGCTCGGCGCCGATGATTGGCACTGACAATGAGGATGTATTGATCCGCATCGGTGATGAGCAGATCGCCGATTTGTATGGCACGCGTTTTAAGTCGACGCCGATATACTTCCTGCCAGATGACCATGATTACTTCGAGAACGATGATGCTGAACCGGACATTGTGACCTTCCCGCCGGATAAATTCAGTAGGGCAGCACAACAGGCCATTGCAGATCTTTACTACCCGACGCTACCCGAATCACCTGGCCCTGAATGGAACCGGGCTTTTGGTACCTTGAGGTACGGCCGTCTGTTTGAGGCTTCACTGTTTGATTGTGCCGGCCACCTAACGGTGGGAGATGAGGCGAAGTTGATTCCTCAGGCGGCGGAGGATTGGTTGACCAGTCGTATCAAAAACTCGCCTGCAACACACTACGCCATGGTGCCCAGCCACCCCCTTGGCTGGACTGCCGGAAAGTGGCGTGAGTGGTATCCCGATGTTGTCGCACCGGAAGGGTTTACCGGCGTAGTGACCAACGAATTAATGTCTGGCCCGCAAGGGCAAATGACCACTGCGGCCCAAAAATATTTCTGGCAAAAGGGCTGGTGGGAGCAACACCAGCGGCTGTTAGAAACTCTGGCGAAGGTTCGCCAGGGTTCGCGGATGATCTTTTCGGGAGATATTCACGCTCAAGGTGCCGTGGAGATAAGAAAAAGTGGCGAGTTAGTGTTGGAAAAACCGATTACGTCAATTTTGGTGGGACCGGTTAGCACGTCCGATGCCACCTGGCCGTCAGCCGCCAGAGGCATAGCCGCCGCAGAGCCAGGTTGGTTGGCAACTAAAGAGGTGATCGCCACCCGAGAGGTCAATGGGTTCACCATTTTTGAGTTTGAAGCGTCGACAGCCCGGGCACGACTGTTTGATTGTGGCGGATATGACCGAAGCAAAGGTGAGGATGGTCGGGTTCAGAACGTGGATGACATTGTGATTTAGGGCGCCGTTATTTTATGGGGTCTGGGCAAATTACCGTGTTACTCTCTTCCATATGAGTAGTTGGACTAAAACTCGGTGATTTCTAAGGACCTGCTCACATTCCTGTGTGCAATCGGGGCGGTGCAGGGACTAGTTCTGGCGGTGTATGTTGCTGGACCCCGAAACCTCCGCCATGCCGATTGTGGAGTTAGCCGTAGAAGTGGGGTTCAAATCCAACTCGTCTTTCTACGATGCCTTCAAACGGGCCACCAATATGACACCCATCCAGTTCAAGCTGGCGATGGATAGGTCACCTGAGCTGGAACACGAACCCGACGAAGTATGCTGACACAGACGATGCTGAATTGGTAATTTTTCACAAACAGGCGCTCCAGGGGCAGGCAACGCCTCTTTTTCCGTCCGGACTAATTTGCCCGGACGCGGTGAAATTGATATTTTGGAATGATTGGTCTTCTGGAAGTAGTGCTAATAATTAACTTGAACCTGATAAAAGGAAACTCCCCATGCAACTTCGTAAACTCAGTATTGCCGTAGCCGCGGCACTAATCACTCAGGGCAGTGTCGCCCAGACCCTACTGGAAGAGATTATTGTCACCGCCCAGAAACGCACCGAATCGGTGCAGGACGTACCTTCCACGGTTAACGTCATCGGGGCCAGCTCCATCGAGGATTTCAAGGTTCTCAATTTCCAGGACCTGGGGGCACTCACCGCCGGCCTGGAGATAGACAGCCTCACCGGGCGCAGTGGCAGAATGACCATGCGCGGCATTGCCCACAACCCCAATTCCGCCGCCGAAGCCGCCGTGACGACCTACTGGAACCAGGCCATCGTCGATGGCAACTCCGTGTATCAGATGCTGTATGATATGGAGCGCGTCGAGGTGCTCAGAGGCCCCCAGGGCACGCTCGCCGGGCGCACCTCTCCCGCCGGCGCTATTAATATGCATACCGCCAAGCCCAATATGGATGAGACCGAAGGCAGGATTCGGGCCGTGGTGACGGACAATAATGGCATCAATACCGAGGTCGCTTTTAGTGTCCCGCTTATCCCGGGTAAACTGGCGGTACGTTTTGCCGGGGTCTATGACGAGAGTGACCTCGATGAGATTGAAAACGATCTCAGCGGCTTCACCACCGACGAAGAGACCACAGCGGGCCGTTTGAGTGTCAGCTGGTTGCCCTCAGACAACTTCAGCGTTGATCTGGCGGTGCAATACCTGGAAAGAGAGAGAAACAACCTCGATGTACTGGAGGGTACACCCGACGACCCGTTCCTCGACCCGGATGGTGTACTGCGGGAACTGGACACCTTCGACAGGGCTAGCGCTGTGCTCGGGTTTCTGGGTGAGATCGACAATACCGACGCCGACTTTCTGAACACATCACTGGTTTTGAACTGGGAGCTTGGCAACCACACCATCACCTCGGTCACCGGTTACCACGACACCGACTCCGTCCGCACATTTGACCAGGCAAGGGGTAACGCCAACCCCGACAACGTGATCGGTCGCATAGCCACCGATGATCGCAAGGACTGGAGCCAGGAGATCCGTATCGCCAACCACTCCAACGAATCCTGGGAGTACATGTTTGGTGCCTACTACGAGAATACTGACGTCGAGTTTACCCAGGACAACTACATTCCTCCCGGCCATCCCGTGGCGCCGGGCAGCCAGTTGTTGGTGTTCCCGGCAGAACTGGATCGCACCGGCCTGTTCACCCATCACAAGTTCTACCTGGCAGACGACTGGACCTTGCAAATCGGCGCACGCTGGCAGGAAATGGAGGGCGAGCGCGACTTGTCTATGGTGGGTGGCCCTGGTGGCATTCCCTTCATGGGCCTTGAGCCAGGAGATCTTGTTCTGCAGGTGCTCTCCGAAGCGAACAAGAAGTATGACGACGACGCCATCACCGGTGAACTCACCCTGCAGTATCAGTTCGATGAAGATGTGATGGTCTACGGTCACGTGGGCACGGGTTGGCGTCCCGGGGGGATTACCGTGACCGGTTCAGCTCTGCCCGAGGAGGTGCTGCTGTTCGGCGCCGAGGACAGTATTTCCTACGAACTGGGCTTCAAGAGTACGCTCATGGGGGGCGCCATGCGCCTCAATGGGGCGGTGTTTTACCAGCAGTTTGATGACTACATTGCCCGTACCGCTGCACTCAGCATCCTTGACCTGCAGGGCGCGGTCAAACAAGGGGGCCTCACCGTGAACGGCGATGCGGAGGTCTGGGGCGTCGAACTCGAAATGGAGGCAAGCTTAAGCGACAACTGGAGCCTGGGGGGAAGTCTCAGTTATACCGACGGGGAGTGGGATGACGGAACGCAAAAGCCCTGTAACGAGTATGACGATTCAGGCGCGCCGGTGATTCCGGATGGTTACCCTGTCGCACTGTGCGATGTTGGCGGAGACCCTATAGGTTCGGCACCTGACTGGACGGCGAGTATCAACAGTGAGTACAGCATTCCCTTTGACAGCTTCGATGGTTATGGCCGCGTACTGTATACCTACACCGGCGAACGCCACAACGAAGGCCTGGGCGATCTGGATGCCTACCAGTTGGTGGATCTCTACCTGGGTATCCGAACAAACCAATGGGATGTCTCGCTGTTTGCCAAAAACCTGCTTGACGAGGAGGAGATACGTACCGGTACGTTTGCCACTCAGACCGTTAGAAAGCACGTCACCGGCTATGGACAGCGGTGGCCGCTACCGCAGCGCCGGGTCGGTATTTCTGCCAGCTACCGCTTCTGAGGTATAGCGCAGTATTAAGTAGTGGGCTGGCCGCAAGGCCGGCCCTTTTTGTATGCAGGATGGATGATATGTCGCGGTCCGACGCATCGACGGTCCGACGCATCGGTAGCGACGATTTAGGAGACTCACTTTGGCTATTCACAGATTTAGTTTATCGCGCGCAGCGATCACCAGCCTGACCATCGCCGGCCTGGCCGCCTGTTCAGAAAAAGTACCCGACATGAACGATGTCAATCCCGAGGGTCAGAGCTGGCGTTCATCGATGTCCAACCAGGTGCTGCAGATTAACGAGGAGGTGCTGGCGTTGCGCGCCCCGGCCAACCCGGATCGCAACGCCTACTTCGGCGACCTGCACGTTCACACGGCCTACTCCTTTGATGCCTATGCCTTTGGCACCATCGCCACCCCCTACGACGCCTACCGCTACGCCAAAGGGGAGCCACTGCAACACCCTTCGGGCTACGAGGTGCAGCTGCAGCAGCCGCTGGATTTCTATGCGGTCACCGATCACGCCATGTTTATGGGTGTGATCAAAGAGTCCGCCGATACCTCAACCGAGTTTTCCAAAACCGCTGTCGCGCAGCCCCTGCATAATATCAATGCATCGGACAACTATGGTCAGCTCAGCATCCTGGGGCGCAGCCAGGCGTTCGCGACGTTTATTCCGGGCATGCTTAAAGGCCTTCTCGACGGCTCGATTGATGAAAAACAGGCAGAGTCGATTACCAGGTCAGCCTGGCTGGACAGCATTAACGCCGCGGATGAATTTAACCAACCGGGCAAGTTCACCACCTTTGCCGCCTATGAGTACACCTCCTCTACGGATGAGCGGGGCAACCTGCACCGCAACGTGATCTTCCGCGGCACCGAGCGCCTGCCGGCGGTGCCCTTCTCGCGCTTTCACTCACAAAACCCGGAGGGCCTGTGGGACTGGATGGATGGCCTGCGGGAACAGGGGGTGGAGAGCCTGGCGATCCCCCATAACTCCAATGGCTCCAACGGTGCCATGTTTACCATTGCCGACTGGGCGGGTAACCCGATCGACGACGACTACGCCACCCAGCGCATGCGCAACGAGCCGCTAGTAGAAATCACTCAGGTAAAGGGCACCTCGGACACCCATCCGAGCCTGTCGAAGAACGACGAGTGGGCCAACTTCGAGATCATGCCCTACCGGGTCGCAACAACCACCGACAGCGCCCCTCCCGGCAGCTACGTGCGTGACGCCTTGCTCCGCGGCCTGAAAATGGAAAGCCAGGGCGTGGTTAACCCCTACAAGTTCGGTCTGGTTGGTGCCAGTGACACTCACACCGGGGCGATCTCAGACGACGAGTCCTCCTTCTTCTCCAAGGCGGGATTAATGGACGGCACCCCAGAAGGGCGCGGCTCGATTCCCGCCTCTTTTTTCTTTGGCACCGCGATCAAGTTTATGGCGCCGCAGCTGCACAAGGAGGTCGATGGTAAGGACTATCTCGCCCTGTCCTCCTTCGAAACCTGGAGTGCCTCGGGCATTGCCGGGGTCTGGGCGGAGGAAAATACCCGGGAAGCCATTTACGACGCCTTTCGGCGCAAGGAGACCTTCGCCACTACTGGCCCGCGCATGAAGGTGCGCTTCTTCGGTGGTTATGACTTTGCCCCGTCGATTCTCGACAACCCGAATATGGCACGCGAGGCCTATGCCAGCGGCGTTAGCATGGGAACCGACCTGATAGCCTCTGCCGACAAGGCGCCACAATTCCTGGTCTGGGCCATGGGCGACCCCCTCGGAACTGCCCTGCAGCGGGCACAAATCATCAAGGGCTTTATCAAAAACGGCGAGCACAGTGAAGTGGTCTACGATGTGGCCTGTAGCGACGGCCTCACCGTCGACCCCGACACCCACCGTTGCCCGGACAATGGCGCAACGGTTAATCTGGCGGATTGTTCCATCACCGCCGGGGTTGGTGCCTCCGAGCTGAAGACCCTATGGCAGGACCCGGATTTCGAAGCGGGCCAGGAAGCGTTTTACTATGTTCGTGTGCTGGAAAACCCCACCTGCCGCTGGTCTACCTGGGATGCAATTAAGGCGGGGGTAGAGCCGCGGTCCGACCTGCACAAAACTATTCAGGAGCGAGTCTGGTCTTCCCCCATCTGGTATAAAAATAGCTAATAGAAATATTGAAATATGGGGACAGGCCCCGTTTAATAAAAACGGGGTCTGTCCCCTGTTTTTCTGGAGATCCTTTTGAATACAGATCCATCCAATCAGTCCCCGGCCAGTGCTGCTACGGCCGCGCGCACCGCCAGGTATGCCTTGATCATGTTGACCATCGTCTATGCGTTTAACTTCATAGACAGGCAAATTCTGGTCATTTTGCAAGAACCCATCAAGAACGATATGGGGCTCAGTGATACGCAACTGGGCCTGCTCAGCGGATTTTCCTTCGCACTGGTGTATATCACCGCCGGTATTCCCATCGCCTATTGGGCCGATCGCAGCAACCGGCGCAACATTATCTCCGGGGCGTTGATCATCTGGAGCGGCATGACGGCCCTGTCCGGCCTGGCGCAAAATTACACGCAACTGTTATTGGCAAGAATCGGCGTGGGTATTGGCGAAGCGGGTGGCAGTCCACCGGCGCATGCCATGATCAGTGATTATTATCCCCCGGAGAAAAGAGGCACCGCGCTGGGCATCTATTCGACCGGTGTGCACATCGGCGTTCTGATGGGTTTTTTACTGGGTGGCTTTATCAGTCAGGCCTTCGGCTGGCGCACGACATTTCTGTTGGTGGGTATTCCAGGCGTGCTGTTTGCGCTGTTTTTCCTGTTTACTGTAAAGGAGCCAGCCCGCGGGCGCTGGGAGACGGCCGAGGCGGCTAGCTACAAGCCGACGCTGCGAGAGACAGTCTCGTTGCTGTCGTCTTTCAAATCCTTCTGGTATATCGCCGCCGGTACGGGTTTGACCGCATTTGCGGGCTACGGCAGTGGCAATTTTGCACCCTCGTTCATGATGCGCACACACGGCCTATCCATGATGCAAGTGGGTATTGTGCTGGCCCTGTTTGGCGGTGGCGCGGGTTTGCTGGGAACGTTCCTTGGCGGGTATATCGCCGACCATCTGGGTGTACGCGACAAACGCTGGTACGCGTGGGTGCCGATGATTGCCGGTATCATCGCCGTGCCGCTTGGGTTCCCCTACCTGTTGCTGGACAACACGGTTGCTGCAGTGGGCTTTATGTTCCTGGTCACTGTAATGATAAACACTTACCTCGGCCCCTGCCTGGCGATTTCTCATGCGCTTGTACCACCGGCCATGCGCGCGCTAACGTCCGCCATTCTGTTTTTTATTCTCAATCTGATCGGTCTGGGGCTGGGCCCGCTCACCGCCGGATTGCTAAGCGACTATCTCACCGGCATCTACGGCCCAGACGGGTTGCGTTATGCCCTGTTGTTGGTGGGTTTGATCAGCTCTCCGGCGATATTGATGTTCTATCTCGCCTCACGCCACCTGCCGGGTGATCTGGCGCCCAAAGGGGACGTCAGCTAACACGGCCGCGCTTCATGGCAGTTTAGATCGACGTTTAAAAAGATGTTGTTAGTACTCAGAGGCCAACGAAGTTGGTTAATTTGGCCAAACATGTAGACGTAGTCGGTACGCACATACGACCACGCACCTTGTCAGTACCTCGATGTCTGATACAATCACTATCATGCAGGCGATCCTGTTTTATTTGCAAGTAAGCTTCGCATAAATTAGTGAGTGTCCTGTGATTCCCGCTATCGGGCATTGAGCATAGATGCGGTTTCGTTCCATATTACCCTTTGCCCAAGATCAAAAGGCCCTGAGTTTTATCGATGTAAAAGACTAACAATATGCAAAAAGAAAATCGCTCTGCCTATCGAAAACTCATATGTATTGCCGGGCTCTGGCTTGGACTCACCTCCTCCAGCTTTGCAGCCCCCGAAGCAGCCTGTGTGTTGGGGAAATGCGGACTGCCCATCCTTCAGTGTGTTGTAGGCAAGGAGTGTAGAGACTGGATGGGTTGCGTTCAAGAATGTGGCGACGACATGATGAAGTGCCCATCGGTCTGTGGCTTTTATTACCAATCAAGAAAAATAGACAAGGTCTCCCAGTGTATCTTTACCAACAACTGCGTAGAACTCGAATTTGAAAAATTCCCCCCCTACATTCCCTCTGGAGCAGAATTAGAGACTCTTGAGGGAGTTGAGGGCATTTACTGGTTTGGAGCCTCCCACGGCGGCGACCATATCTTTGATTTCTCTTGCCAGCGTTTTGAGTTTGCGCCCACTCATCCAGGGGAGCATCAGGTCCATTTTTCTGTCCCCATAACTCTACATGAGGATACAAGACTCACAAGCAGCATCGGAACATTTTCCCAGAATCCATCGGGTTCCATATTGGTAAAATACGACAATTTTACAGGCTATCATGAGAACTGGTATGTTTCGAAGAGAACCCAGAATACCATCACCGCACAAGTTTGCTTTCGGGGTGAAAGTTCCTGCTACGACTATGGAACTATCATTCTCACAAAAACGCCATTTCCACTGATAGACACCGAAGAAATGAACGAATTGGAAACAAGTCTGGAGCAAAGCCATGCGCTTAAGTTTGAAGACTTTGGTCTATCAAGTATTGCAGACTGTGACTGACCCGGTCAGCGCGAAAACAGAAGGATTTCATTGGTACAGATTTCAATAAGGAGGATTTTTCGGTCTACGGCCAGGCAATACTGAAAAATAATACTCAGAAGGGGAAGTCATGAAAAATAGTGATCAAGACCAACCGGACTCCCGCGATGATGACCAGGAGTTGGCTGCAAAGCAGCGGGCCTCAGAGCGAGCCCCAAAGTCTCGTCGGCTAATTTACCTGTGGAGTCTGGCACGGCAGCTGCCGTGGTTGATCCTGCGGTACCGTCTGTGAGTAGTTCCGCGCCTGAATGCGACTATGACGTGGTTGTAATTGGGGCCGGATTGGGCGGACTGACATCTGCGGGTTTATTGGCAAATCGCGGTCTGCGTGTGGGGGTTTTCGAACAGGCTCCCCGTATTGGTGGATGCTGTGGGTCGGTACAATCCGGAGACTACCAGTTCGATGTAGGCGCCACCCTCGTGCTCTTCCTCGGGGTAATAGAACGTTACTTCACCTCGATTGAACGTTCGATGAGCGATTACATCGACTTTCTGCCCATCGACCCCCTGTTGCAGGTCGTCGACAATGAGAAGCGCCGCTTCGCGGTCCCGACCTCGGTTGATGAGACCGGGAAGGTGTTTGGTGAAATTTGCGCAGCGTCCGGTGAAGGTTGGAAACGCTATGCGGAAGAGGCAAGCTCGGGCCTTCTAAGCTCGATGGCGGACCTCTTCGCCGTTCCTATGCAGAACTTTCAGGATGCTCGCAAAATTGCTGAAGACCCATCAAGCCCCTCTGGGTCTGCCCCACCAATGCTGCAAAGCTTTGAATCCACGCTGCGCTCCTTCTTCAAGCACGATTCTATCCTCGGGGCATTCAGTCACTCTTCATATAGCGTGGGGCTTCCTCCTGCGCTCGCGCCTGGCTACGCTGCCTTCCTGAACTACTCCGAACACGACGGGGCTTACTATCCGCGCGGTGGCATGAAGGCACTGCCTGAAGGCATTGCCAGAGCGCTGAAGGAGGACGGGGGCGAAATCCACCTGGGGGCGCGGGTTGAAAGTGTTCTAACGCAGGGGCGCAAGGCCATTGGTGTTCGTCTTGCGGACGGTCGCGAGGTGCGGGCACGGGTTGTGATAGGCGACATCAACGTGAAGGCGCTATACGGGGAAATGCTGCCTAAGGATCGGGTTCCACTGTGGGCGCGACTGGCACTATCGAGTCTGAAACTCTCACAATCATCCGTGATGCTAATGCTGGGTATTGAGGGTGACGAAGGTTTCGACGCGCAAAACACCATGTTTACGCAGGGGCTCGAGCCCATGAACCGCATCTGGTTCGACGATTACGAGCGCGGATGTCCATCGCAGGGAGGCTACCTGTTCGCATCGGTGCCATCCTTCACCGACCCTTCATTGGCACCGCCTGGTCACCACGTAGTTCATCTTCACACCCTGGCACCCTACAACCTGGCGGGGGGGAGAAACTGGGACGATATTCGAGATGAAGAAGCCGAGCGTATATTGAATTTCCTGGAGGCGGATTTCGGCCTGTTCCTGCGCGACCGCATCCGGTGTATGCGGCTTAGCACTCCCGTTGATCTGGAGCGTGATGTGGGCCTGTTTCGAGGTGCTCTTTACGATCTGGAAAGTGGCCCCTTGTCGACGTCCATGTTTCGACCTCGTATGCGGTCGAGCCTGCTCGATCATCTGTACTTGACGGGCGCCTCGGTTCACTTAGGAGGAGGGATCCCGACCTGCATAGGCTCGGGCATCATTGCAGCCGACATGGTCACCGAGGACTGGGATCGGGAATCCTGAAGGTAACTTGATGTTTTGATTATGAATTCAACTGGATACGTACAATGAAAAAATTTGCAGGCCGGGTCGCTGTTGTAACGGGGGCCGGGAGCGGCATGGGGCGCGCCATCAGTCTGGAGCTTGCAGGCAGAGGCTGCAATATCGCTCTGGTTGATATTAACCAGGAAGGGTTGGAGGAATCAGCGAGACGGGTAAGTGATCTGGGCCAGCAGGCCTCTTGCCATGTAGTGGACGTGTCCAATAAGGAGCAGCTGCAGGCCTTGCCGGAAGCTGTTCTTGCTCGGCATAAGGCTGTTCATATCCTGGTAAACAATGCCGGCGTCTCCGTTGGAAAACCCTTTTTGGAACAAAGTGTCGAAGATCTGGAGTGGATAACCGGAATTAACTACTGGGGGGTTCTCTATGGATGCAAGTTTTTCCTCCCCCATCTATTAGCACAGGATGAAGCACACATAGTTAATCTTTCAAGTTCGGCTGGGTTAACCGGGATGTCTTCTCAAAGTTCTTATGCGGCGACCAAATTTGCTGTTCGAGGTTTTAGTGAAAGCCTGTATGTGGAGCTGGCAGGTACCAATGTGGGTATTACCTGTGTACACCCGGGAGCAGTTGCTACCAATATTCTGAATTCTTCAAGAATGGATGCCGGTGATAAGGAGAAAATGAAAAAGGGATTTGAGAAGATAGCAATGGCACCTGAAAAGGCGGCTTTACTTATTGTAAATTCAATCGAAAAAGAACGCTTCAAGCTGGTCTTTTGTGTGGAATCCAGGATGTTTGAATTTGTCCGCAGGTTTTCACCGGTGGGGATTTTGAAAATGATGCGAGTCTTTCAAAAGCGAAAGTCCAGGCAATCGTAGCAATAATCGAGATCATCAAAATGGTGGGTTGGGAAGAATTCGTTAAACGTAACGGTACATCCGTTCTTTTGCTCACATCTAGCAGGAGGTTGTAATGACAAGAACAATTAGACTTTTTCTCGTCGTATTGGCGGCCTTTACACTTTCCTGTAGTCAAAATGATGCTGAAAACAAAGATCGTCATATTGCCAGGAAAAGCCCTGCGACCAATGAAGGTGTTGCAGGCGATGAGAGGAGTACAGGTAATCCATCGACTCAATTTGATCTGCAATACGGCGGCGACTATGCCCATATGGTTGGGTACTATGCAGAAAAAGTCACCATCACCACGCTTGATGAAATGCCGTTTTTTGGAGAGTCAGAGAGTACAAGTCATTACTACAGCTTGACCAGGATTGGTGCTATAGATGGAGAGCTTTTCTCTCGCGCTCAATCCTGCACCAGCGAAGTGGGTGGCAGCTGGCTTGCACAAGTCTCTATTAGCGATGAAGTAACACAGAAAATCGCACCCATAACGGGAAAGCTCTCCTTTCACAAGGAAGAGGGCAAGCTACTGGTGAGCAGAGAGTGGGTTGCAGTACCGCTTGGAATTACAATGGATGACCCCATGAATGAAGACCTTCCCTACAACCCGAATGATTCAAGGGTCGTTGATACGGAAGGTGATGGTAAACCGGGGATATCGGTTGATATCGAGATTCTTGGCGGCCTGGCTGGAACCGCTCAAATCTATGCAATCCGTATTGAGCGGGGCGCATGGGAAGCTCAGGTAGATGAAAATGGCTTTTTCAGAGGAACTGTCAAAGACGATTCAATGCAGCGAGTCATTGGCGCATCTGATGAAAAGTTTGCTCAGGATTTGGGGTCGAGGCATCATCCGAATCCAGAAAAAAGCACAATACTACTAATCCCTCTTGACGGTGATGACTGGAACTGTGACAAATTAATTGAAAAACGAGAAGAGATCTATTTAGACTAATCCACTCAGTGGTACAGTCGCAGGGTGATTCCATAGGTTGATCGCGGTGCCACAAATCCCGCGTACCCGCCCATGACCGGGATATCTATGCCATGGGAATAGTATTCCTCGTCCAGGATGTTGCGACCCCAGACCGATACATCCCAGTCCCGGGCTTGATTGCGCAGGCTCAGCCTGAAATTCACCAGGTTAACCTGGTCGTTGGCCAGGTTTTCATCCAGATCCTGGTCCAGATAGAATTTGTCGATAAAGTTGTGTTCCAGGCGGGCAATGCCCAGCAAATCCTCACCCATGTTAAAGTCGTACTGGATATAGGAGCTGACCGTCCATTGGGGGGCATTGTCCAGAGGTTCACCGGACAGGTCCAGCTTGCAGACACTTTGTGTTCCCGGAGAGCCGAATTGCGCGCCATCCACGATATAGTATTTGGTAAATATCTGGTCGATGGTGCACTGGCCATTTTCGAAAGATTCGTACTCTGCCACGACGTAGCCGACAGCGCTACCGATGGTCATATTTGCCATCGGTATAAAGACTAACTCGAGTTCGGTACCGTAGCTGCGTAGGTCTCCAGCGTTAGTAACACGCACCTGGGCACCGTCAAAAGATTCGGACTGGAAGTCCTCATAGTCCACCAGAAACAGTGTTCCGTTGAATTTCAGGCGACGGTCGAACAGAGTGGTCTTCCAGCCCAGTTCGTAGCTAGTGGCAATTTCCTCGTCGAACTCCCCGTCGTCCCCTTCCTGCACGCGCCGCTGGTCAAAGCCTCCGGACTTGAAACCCCGGCTCACCGAGGCATAGCCCATGATGTCGGGGCTGTAAAAATAGCGCAGATTAAAAGAGGGCGAGATATCGCTGTCGCTGTGTTCACTGTCGTATTCGATATCGGGACCGGCGATCGGCGGGAGATCGACTGGCGGGAGATCTCCGATTTGTGGGACCGGGTCGCTGGTCTGGGATCCTTCGCGCTCCTTTTTCTCGTAGGTGTAACGCATACCCAGCGTGGCGCTGAACTCTTCGTTTATGTTCCAGATCAGCTGCCCGAAGGCTGCGAAGCTGGTGGTGTTGTAGTTATTGTCGTCAGTGTTGACCGAGCCCTCGGGGAAAAGAAATGACATGGGGAGATCTATCGTAGTGCCCTCAACCCGGATTAGCGCATTTTCATACAGGGCCTGGCCCTGTGCTAGTGTGCCAACGGAATCCATGTCGGAATAATAGGCATAAAGCCCCACCTGGCCTTCAAATTTCTGGCCGCTGGGAGACGCGAGGCGCAGCTCGGACGAAAACTGGTTCAGGTCGACCTCGTCCGTCGCCCCGGACGCCTCGTAGGCGGTTAAGTCACCATCATGGGAGGTGTCCGCCTCATAGAATCGCCAGGCGTTGATAAAGGTCAGCGCGTTGTTGTTGGCCACCATACGATTCCATTCGACTGCCACGCCGCCCACCTTGACTTTGCTGTACACATCGCCGTTAAGCCAGTAGTCATCGCCGAATGGGTCGGGACTTGGCGGTGAAAATCCTTCCGAATCCTCAAAAGCAGTGTATTGGAGAACGGGTCTGCCCAGGTCGTTCAGCCCCAGATTGGTCTGCCATTCGGCGCTGGGGTTGTTGGTGGACGGTGTGTTGAGGGGAGACAGGCCCTCGTAGTCGATGATCGCCAGGGCGCAGCAGTCTTTGTCTTCCTTGGTGTAGTCGAGAGTGACCAGGAACTCACCGAGACCTTCATTGCCGCCCTTGCCTTTCATATCGAACAGGAAGCGGGCCCGGCCGCCCCACTTGTTCTCGTCATTCAGTCCCTCGCCTTTGTAGGTGTTCTCATACAGGTAGTCACCATCCGCGTTGAAACCGGACAGGCGAACTGCGTGGCCGGATTCCCCCAGGGGAAGATTGACCATGCCGCGCAGTTCCATCAGTTCGTTAGTGTCATAGCTCATTTCCAGCATGGACTCAAATTCGGATGCGGGGTGCTTGGTGATAACACTGAGAGCCCCGGCGGCAGTATTTTTGCCGTAAAGGGTTCCCTGCGGCCCCCTGAGCACTTCCACGCGCTCTACATCGACCAGATCGCCGATGCTCATCCCTGCACGCCCCTGATAAACGCCATCGAGGAAAATACCGACACTGGGATCTATTCCTGAATTGGTCCCGACCGAGCCAATTCCCCTGATCCTGAAAGAGGTCGCGGGAGTGCCCTGTCCGGGGGTGATCTTCAGATTCGGAGTGTACTCATCCAGGTTCGTTAGATCGTTGATCCCGCTGTCCTGCAGGAAATCGCTGCCGAAGGCGGAAACCGACATGGGCACGTCCTGCAATCTCTCTGTCCGGCGGGTGGCCGTGACCAGGATTTCCTCCAGAATGAGGGCTTCCTGGCTGCCGGTTTGCGCAAGCGTGGCAGGGCTGAACAGGGGCAACAGTAACGTAGCTCCCAGCGTTGGGATGAACTTTTTCATAGGTGCCCGCCAGAACAGTTTTAGAATTATTATCGAATGATAGTAACCATAGCAAATGCCTTTTTTTAAAACAAACAGAATTGACTGTATTGATTTGCATTTAGAATTTATCCCTGGGTAAACTTGGGATGCAAATCAACACTATGAGTCCACCTTTGCCCCGAGTCTGGCAACGAGCTCTTGTGGTAAGGACTTTTTTCCCAAGCGCGGTCAATGGGCATTTTAGTAATCTCAAACTCAGGAGAGTGACATGACACTGGAAGAATTATTGGAAAAAGAAGCCATCAAGGAGCTTCGAATCAATTACAGCTATTGCTATGATGGCATGATGGTCGATGAACTTGTCGACCTGTTTACCGATGATGCGATATGTGAGTTCGGCCCCGACTTTGGGGGTGACTGGGTCGGAAAAGAGGCTATTAAGACGAACTTCGCGATGTTCACCGCAACAGAAGGTGTCCCCTTCGGTATTCTCCACGCAATAACCAATCCCATGATCAGGCTGATTGATGACACGACTGCCCATGGCCGATGGTATATGCATGACCTCATCACGATGGAAGGCGTTGAGCATCCGCCTATCTTCTATGGTATCTATGACGATGTTTACAAAAAGGTGTCCGGTGAATGGAAATTCTATCGGACAAGAATCGACTTCCTGTGGCCGAAGCGGCAGGTCAGTAGTCCAAGGGTATTCTAGAGCTCGGCCGGATACCAGTTCCTGGCGATTTCGCAACTCAAATCGGTAGGGTTGGTTTGAACACCATCAAAAAGTACAGAACAGGTAGTAACAATACCGAGGGTAGATTTACCCACATGCGGCGAAAGAGCAGCCGGCGCATTTCCGGCGTCAGTTCGGGTGATTGTGCCTCGTCAAAAAGACGGCTCAGTTGCCGTTGATTGGGCACGTCAAATGCAAGCCAATAGAGTCCATTTGATAGAATAAGCACCAGGGCGAGCCAGGCCCAGAATGGCTCGGGAGTAAAAAACGATATGTCTTCGAAGCCCATAATTTTCATCAAAGCCAGTGCAGACAACAGTAAACCTGTAACGCTCAATGTAATGAGGCGCTGATCGAGCACTCTCACAACATCGTGATAGCCTCTAATGAAATCGAGGTCTCCGCGAAAAAAAGCCAGAGCCTCTATGCAGGCAGAGGTAAATACGATTCCGGCATAGACAGTTGCGCTCAGGAGGTGGATATAACGCCAGCTCAGAAGCGACAGCCATAAATGATACGACTGCGTCCCCAGAATATAGAGTGCAATCCCGGCCAATCCAAACCATATCAATCGCGGATCTATCACAGATAGTTTATTAGACACGTGTTATTCCCTCATTTGCAGTGTCAATAGTGACGGATTCCATTGTTAAGGACAAATATGATTACCCACTGCGTCGCAGCGCCAAGGCAGTCCACAGACCACCGATGGTATCGACCGTAAAGATCGGCACGGCCATCACATCAATCCAATCCGCGAGCAGCATGACGATGCTCAAGGGAAATACGCCCAAACGTATATACACCGTCGCCAACCACATGGGCCTTAACGCCTCGCTTGAGGCCATCACAAAATAGTAGATTGCCAGCGCTCCCAGCATAACGGCAATCATCCGCGCGAGGGTAACGCCATTGTCGGCAACATTCATCACTTCAAGCATTGCATATGGATTTAGCAGGCAGGAAATACTGGCAAACGCTATCCCCCACGCCCAGATAAACAACGATTGCGCAGCAGGACTTCTTTTCATCGTAGGCTCCCCTATAGTAAATTATTCACACCGCCACGGTGGCAGGACATAACATTAGTGCCCAATATTTGGAAAAGCAATGGCCATTGCTCTTGGTCCTAAAGCTGACGTCCCGCATGGATTTATTACCAATGTCCCGCTTATACTTGAGCTCCTCCATGGGATTGACATGGATATTAAAGCGGATGTCGCTGCAACCGTAACTGATGGCACGCCGGGCGACGGCGGTTCCTGCCGGGCCAATCAAAATCATAAGAGCTGAAATAAGAAAGGGGCAATTGGAATGGAAAAGCTGACAGGGAAAGTAGCCGTTGTAACTGGTGCCGCCACGGGGATCGGCAGCGCTACCGCAGCCGAACTGGCAAAGCGGGGTTGTGACGTGGCTCTGATCACCCGGAAAAACAGAGCCGGGCTGGAAAACACCGCACAAAAGATAAGGGAAATGGGGCGTAAAACCAGCCTGCATATAGCCGACGTTGGCGATCGCGAGGCGATGGAGGGATTACCCGATATTATTGAGAAAGAGCACGGCAAAATTGATATTTTGGTAAACAATGCCGGGGTCAACTTAATGGGTGAACTTGAGGACGTGAGCCTTGAGGACCTGGACTGGATTATGAATATAAACTTCTGGGGTGTGGTGCATGGCAGTAAGTTATTTCTTCCCGCGATAAAACGGCAGAGTTGGGGGCATATTTGCAATATTGCCAGCTTGCAGGGCCTCCTGGCGCTGACCAGCCACACCGGTTATTCTGCGACAAAATTTGCTATTCGCGGTTTTAGCGAAGCGCTGCGCGGTGAATTGTCGCCGCTCAATATTGGCGTTTCGGTTGTTTATCCGGGCCTGATCAAGACTGGCGTAGTGAATTCAGCGCGGGTCCGGGGTGATGACGCGGCGGCTCTTCAGAAAAATCTCGGCACGTTTGTCGATAAGTATGCGATGGATTCTGAGTCCTGCGCTCGCCGCGTTGTTAACGGCATTGAAAAAAACCGTGGTCGAATTTTGATCACCGGCTCGACCCGGTTCTTTGATATTCTGAAGCGGTTGTTTCCCACCACTACCGACACGCTGGTAGCCAAGGTGACCCGCGGCGGTATTCCAGAGACGTAGCTGAAAAATGGTGCCAAATAACGCGTTGAAATAGGGTTTTTGATAATAGGTAGAGTATGTCTGACAATGAAATGAAACGAGTTCTGGTCGCTGGAGCAACAGGCTATCTCGGCAAGTATGCCGTTCAGATGTTCAAGAGACAGGGGTATTATGTACGGGTGCTAACCCGTAGTGAAGAGCGCCTGCGTGAGCCAGGCCCTTTTACCGCCCCGGCGCTTAGCAAAGATGATTTTGATGACATTTTTGTTGGTGAGGTGACCAAGCCGGAAACCCTGGTCGGGATGCTGGATGATATCGACCTGGTTTTTTCCTGTGTTGGCATATCCCGGCAACGCGACGGGCTGACATTTGAACAGGTGGATTATCAGTGCAATATGAACCTGATCGATTTATGCGCGTCTTCCAGCGTCAAGCGCTTTGTTTATGTCTCTATGCAGGGGGCCGAGAATATTATGCAACTGGCGATTACCCAGGCTCACGAAAAGGTAGTCACTGCGCTAAAAAACGCCGGCATGGATTACCGCATCGTTCGGCCCTGTGGCTACTTCTCCGATATGGGCGCTCTTTATGACATGGCTAAACGTGGTCGTTCCTTCCTGGTTGGTGAGGGCACGAACCTGATGAACCCAATTCACGGTCGCGCCCTGGCCCGGGTTTGCGTTGAAACGGCAGAGGGTGATGAACTGGAAGTAGAAGCTGGTGGGCCCGAGGTAATGACCCAGAAAGAGGCAGCCGCCCTGGCATTTGAGGTGGTCGGCAAGCCTGAAAAAATCCACGTTATACCTATGTGGCTGGCCAGGGGACTGGTGAAATTCATCGGGCTCTTATCCAATCAATTTGGAGACTTGGCAGAATTCATTGTCACCGCGGGGGAAATAGACGGCGTTGGTCCAAAACGTGGTACCACCACGCTTCGCAGCTACTTCGAAGCTTTGCATGCGGGAAAACCTGATGTCTGAGGGCACTGGATGCATCACGAAGACGGTGTACTGCCGATTACAGCGAGCGGCTTCCCAGCAAGCACTGAAGAAGTCGTAGCCGGGGGTGGGGGGCTGAAAGATCTGTGGAATACGTTTTCCATCTACGTGGTACGCGATTATTTGTTGCTGGCCGGTCGGTGGAGGAGACTAAAAGGCTGCTGCCCCCTGGATGTGCTATTATTTGTGGGCGAGGTAACCATTTTACCAAGTGGTGCAAGCTGCTAGTTCGCGGAGAAAAGCAGGGAGGATTAAAGAGTGCCAGCCCCTATAAGCCTTCTGGCGAGATTGACCGGCCTATCCAGTATAGGCCTGGCGATCGGTATTGTTCTTATCATTCTAACCGCGGCGCTGGTCTCAGATGAAGACCTACAGCGAATGACCCGCGAGGTGGAGTCCTTTTCCGAGCGAGAGCGTGGCTTTCAACGGGAAACACTAAACAGGTCACTGGAGAGCCGAGCCCGTACGCTCAGTGAACTGCTGATACCAGTCATTAGTCAGCCCCTGGCCACCGGTGACGTTGATGCAGTGGTTAGCCCCCTCGAGACAGCGGTGCAAGTCTCAGGCTTTGCGTATGTCCGTTTAGTGGATGCCACTGGGGAGGAAGTCGTTACCGCGGGGAATGTTGCAAGCCAGGACGTAGACGTGGTGATCAGTGACATTCGACACCGTGGAGAGTATCTGGGTAGTCTAGAAATCGGCCTGATCGCCGACGACAGAAATGCCACGTTCACAGTGACGGAGAGCCGTCTCGATGTTCTCTCGGAAAACATACACGAGCACAGTGACCAGGCAAGGCGCCGACTTATTCTGGCAATGTCGATGAGCGGGGTGCTGGTGTTGCTTGGGGTGATTGTGATGCTCGTTGTAAACGCGCGCAGTGTCACCATTCCACTGGCCCGGCTGAGTAACTGGTTCCGGCAGATCGATGCCGGGAACTACAGCAATTATCCCACTGTCTCCCGACAGGACGAGATCGGCCAATTGTTCGGTACCGGTGCAGCGATTCAGGAAAGGCTGAAAGATTCCATGGATGTTGCTCAGGACTCAGTCGATATTCGGCGTATTAAGGGAGAGGTTGAGCTGATGCACCGGCTGTCAACCATGCTGGCTGCATGCAGCAGTATCAATGAGGCACAGGGTGTAGTGGCGGAAATCATCCCTCGCCTTCTGGGGGAGTACAACGGGGCCGTGTCCTTGATTCAAGACTTGCGTAACGTGCTCGAGGTAAAATTGGACTGGGGAGGAATGTGGCCGGGGAACCACGTCTCTACAAGCGAGGATTGCTGGGCACTGCGCAAGGGCAAACATCATCTGGCTATCGACGACTATGTGAACTTGCAATGTGACCACATGGCGGGAATGTGTACCGACCAGACGCTATGCATCCCGCTGATTGCCCACGGCAGCACCATTGGAATGATGCATCTAACAGAGATTGAGCAAAATCCTACTGATCAGTGGATGCGGCTGACTTTTGCCGTTGCGGAGATCTTGGGGCTGGCACTGGCCAATCTTGACATGCAGGAGAAACTTCGCGAGCAGGCTGTTCGCGACCCCCTCTCCGGATTACACAACCGTCGCTATTTGGATGAAGTTCTGACCCACACCCTGATGCGAGCCCAGAGGCACCATCAGGCAGTATCGCTTTTGATGTTAGATCTGGACCACTTCAAGCGTTTTAACGATACTTTCGGTCACGACGCAGGTGATTATGTGCTCCAATCCCTGTCTAGCCTAATCAGTGGCAGTGTCCGTGGTGAGGATATTTCCTGCCGCATTGGAGGCGAGGAATTTGTCGTCGTGTTGCCAGATACTGGTGGTGAGGGTGCCGAAGTAGCGGCTGACAAACTGTGCGCCTCCGTGCGTGGTGCGAAACTGAACTTTAACGGACAGTCACTAGGAAATTTGACACCTGTCCATTGGTATTGCAACGTATCCCGATTATGCAGTGGACGGCGAAGGGTTGTTGAAGCTGGCTGATATGGCCCTTTATGATGCAAAAGGAGGCGGGCGAGATCAATGGTGCCGAGCGGGCGTAAGCGTTGAACATGATGAAGGGGAGGCCGGTCCCGCCGAGACGGAGCCGGTTGAGGAAGGCTAGAGCCACATTTTAAGGCACCTCACCCTAAAGATCCTGAATATGAAGCACCACTTTGCCCTGTGTGCGACCCCCCTCGGACTTTCTATGCGCCTCCTGCGCCTGGTCGAGCTGCATAATATCG
Source organism: Halieaceae bacterium (assembly GCA_018657645.1). Lineage (GTDB taxonomy): Bacteria > Pseudomonadota > Gammaproteobacteria > Pseudomonadales > Halieaceae > JBALVT01. Next base: position 33,147 of record JABHWT010000244.1, read on the forward strand.
AGATGTGGTATCGGAATCGTGCCGTCGATATACAGCGACATCAACTGTCCTAGACTTTCGCCGTCAGGGCGGTGGTGCAGAAATTCTGTTTTGATGTTGCGCGCCTGGATTTCGGGCATGTCCGGCGGTTCGTTGTTCATGTACGCCACCGTGCCGCCGGGTTTTACCAGGCGAATTGCCGCTTCCGTCGTTGCGTCACTAAGCAATGACTCTAGCACCATGTCCAGACCACCGGGCTCTTTCTCGTTGATCACGTTTACATAATCTGACTTCGCATAATCGATGACGTGGTCCGCGCCTAGCCCCCGCACATAATCGATGTTGCGGGTGCTGGTGGTGGCGTAAACCATTGCACCCAGGTGTTTGGCTATGGGTATTGCCACGCTACCTATGCCGCCCGCACCGGCCTGAATTAATACCGTCTGCCCTGGCTGTAGGGCGCCAAATTCGGCAAGTGCCTGCCAGGCGGTCAGGCTGACCAGGGGCAGGGCAGCTGCCTCATCAAAACTCAGGCCGGGTGGTTTGGCCGCGATCGAATCCGCGCTGACCGGTGCAAACTCGGCATAGGTTCCATGCTGTATCGACCAGGTGAAGGCCAGGCCAACAACGTCGTCGCCGACTTGCCAGTTGCTGACACCCGGTCCAAGCTTGACGATGCGCCCGGAAAAATCCCAGCCAGGCACAACAGGGAAGGTGCGGCTGATGTATTCTTGTAATTCGCCACTGCGCAGTCTTCTGTCAATCGGGTTTATGGCCGTTGCGCTGACCTGGACCAGAACTTCGCCCTCACCAGGTTCTGGCACTGGCAAATCACCTACTTTGAGAACTTCTGGACCACCGTGCGCTTCGTAAAATACTGCCTTCATAGGGGTTGCCTCCAGGTATAAGGAAAAAGCTGCCAGTAGACAATACCATCTTTTGAGTGATATGTGAGCAGCCGGCAAATCTATAGCAAAGTGCTTAAGATTGAAGCTGTTGGCCTGCCCTGTGGTCTGTAATAATCTGGATGCTACAATCTACTGCCAGTCCGAATGTTTCGTCAAAGCGGACCATAAAATGGAAGTAGGGCAATTGCAGTTGTTTGGCATATTATTTTTGTGCCACCGGGTAAGAGCGAAGACGTCTCACTAAACGGAATCCAAGGCCATGTCATCACACGATAAGTTACGGACAGAATTGATTGATAGAAAACGGGCGGCGAAAGATCGGGCGCGACCCGATGCCGTGGCATATCAACATGACCGCGGGAAGCTCACAGCGCGGGAGAGAATTGACCAGTTATGCGATGAAAGCTCATTTCTGGAGTTCGGTGGACTGGCGCTTCCCGAAGAACTCGGCGAGGACGGGCTTCCGAATTATGCCGATGGCTTTGTAACAGGACGGGCCAGAATCGACAGCCGCGAGGTAGTCATTGCCTCGGCCGACTTTACGGTAAGTGGTGGCAGCAATGGCGCTGTAGGAAACCAGAAGCTTTTTACCTGCTACCAGCGCGCCATGAATGAGGGAAAGCCGGTGGTCCAGTTACTGGAGGGGGGAGGGCATCGCATTCAGGAAGGCCTGGATGCCCGCCTGTTCGCTGCCGGCGCAAATATCCCGGCGTTGCAGACACAGTTGTCGGGTTGGGTTCCCAATGTGAGCGCTATCCTCGGCCCAGGGTTCGCTGGTCCCACCATGATTGCTGGTTTCAGTGATTTTGTTGTCGCCGTCAAAGGTTTGTCGACGATCGGTATGGCACCGCCGGTCATGGTGAAGGCGGGCACTGGCGAGGAGATAGATATGGACGCCCTCGGAGGGGCAGTGGTGCAGGCCAACAAAAATGGTGTAGTTGATTGCCTTACGGAATCCGAGGACGAAGCACTGGCGGTGATTAAACAGTATCTCTCCTATCTGCCCGCCAATGCCGGCGAGGCCCCCCCAGTGACAGAAAGTAGACCAGCCGATCCTCACTACGCCAATAAATTACCCGAGGTTGTATCGGTGGATCTTCGCATCCCCTACGATGTCCGGGATGCGATCAAAGGCTTTATTGACCAGGATAGTTTGTTTGAAATCAAGTCCGGCTACGCTCGAAATATTGTGGTTGCTTTTGCCAGGCTATCTGGTCGTCCCATAGGCATTATCGCCAATCAGCCAAACCACCTGGCCGGCGCGCTCGATTCACCCGCCTGTGAGAAGGCGTCTCACTTTATATGCCTTTGCGATGCTTTTGGTATTCCAATGCTTTCGCTACTGGATTTGCCCGGATTTATGGTCGGGGCAGAAGCTGAGCAGAGTAAACTCGCCAGGCGAAGCGTGAGATTGTTTTACGAATTTGGCCGGGCCAGTGTACCCAGATATAGCATTGTGTTACGCAAAGGCTATGGGGCTGCCTATCTCGCTATGAATGGCGGCACAATGTGCTTCGGGTCGGAGCTCAGTCTGGCCTGGCCGACCGCGGAAACCGCGGCAATGAGCGTCGAAGCAGCCATCGATGTTGCTTTCCGGCGAAAGATCAAAAACGCTGAGGCCCCCGCCGCTATGAAAGCAGCGCTCAATAGCGAGGTGCGCTCCAACCTGGGTCCGATCAGGGGGGCGGAAGGGTTCGGGTTCGACGATGTAATTCTTCCAGAAGAGACCCGGGATGTGCTTGCCCGATCACTCAATTCTGTTCCAACGAGACGTCTGGTATCTCACAAGGTTCCCCGCTATCGGGCTATACCACCGATCTAGCCCGTCTTGCATTATGCAATGTATTGTGCGGATCAATTTGCCGGCCGCTATACCATCGCAACAAAGAAATGAAGCTTTGCGGCCAGTGCTCGCGACAGCACTCACAGGAATAATGTAATTAAATTAATCACTTAGGAGAGAGTTTGTCATCGATGCTTTACTGGCATGAAGTCTGCAAATGTCTTGGGTAGTTATCCTTGAAATAGTGGGGGAGCCCAATGTTGAGCTCAAGAGATGTAAGTGATCAACTCGCTCTGATTATCTGTTCCTACCGGCCCGACTTTGAACGGTGTGCCCGGCTTTGTGCCAGCATGGATGCGTTTGTCGGCCCTGAAGCCATACAGTTTGTTGTTGTACCCGATCGCGACAGGCAGATTTTTGCGCCATTGGAATCGGGAAATCGGACTATTGTTAGCGTGCAAGATGTACTACCTGCCAGGTTCGTCCATTTACCGCTTCTGAAGAAATGGTGGCTCGATAACGCCCTGTGGCCGACTCGAGGTTGGATGATGCAACAGGTGACGAAACTATGTGCCGATGCTGTTACCGACTGTGAAAATATACTTTTTGTCGATTCCGATATTGAGTTTATAAGGAAGTTACAACCGTCTCGATTTGTTCGCGAAAATGCACTACGCCTCCACCGAAAACCGATGGAAAAAAACGATGGTATACACCTGAGGTGGCATCATGGTGCAGCCGACCTTTTAGGATTGGCTCCTCGGTATTTCGGCAGTGATTACATCGGGCCACTTGCCACCTGGAGGCGCAGTAACCTCATTCAGCTGAAGCGGCATATTGAAAAACAACAGCAGCGCCCCTGGCATGAAGCTGTGGGGAGGAGGGTGACGGTTTCTGAATATACGCTCTACGGCGTGTTCGTCGAGCATGTTTTGGGTGTTGAAGCATCCGGGCACTTTCAGGATTCAACCGATTTATGTCACTGCCTGTGGTCTGAGGATGGAACCGAAAAATTCCTAACTGAATTTGATTATAAAGACAGCAACTTTCCCCAGGCCGTGCTGCTCCAGTCCAACATGGGGTTGGACCAAAGAGATGTCAGTTTGCTGATGGACCGGGTACGGCAGAATTTGCAACCTTCCACGCCTGGAGGTTGGGGGCATCTGTGATGCCGGTAGGCATTCGCGGAGAACGTCGGAAATAATCGATTTCCATTGCTCGCTTTAAGTATGGAGCAATGTCGAAGCAATGAAATATCTTTGTGCGGGCTGAAACTATGACTGACAACTGTACCTATATTATTGTTCTTAACTGGAATGGCTGGCACGATACTATTGCCTGCCTGGAATCGGTTTTCAAATCAATAAACAGGCAATTTCGCGTGGTTGTCTGTGACAACGACTCCAGTGATGGAAGCCTGTCGAACATTGCCGCGTGGGCCGCAGGGGAATTATCAGCCGAGGTGCCCGATAATCAGCGTTTGAAGGCCCTCGTTGGCGGTATTTCTCGACCGGTCGAAGCAGCTCGCATTACCGCTACCGCAGTTCATGCTGGCGGTGTCATCGACAGGGGCGAACGCCTGATACTGATAGATAATGAAGAAAACCTGGGATTTGCAGCTGGGAATAACGTCGGGCTTCGCTATGCACTTGGTCAACCCGACATGACGCACTGCTGGATACTCAATAACGATACGCTGGTCGATCCGGCCTGCTTGTCGAGTATGCAGTCTCGATTGAGCCGGGAGGCCACCCCAGCTGTCTGTGGTTCCATTATTCACTTTTTTGACAACCCCGAGACGATACAGGCTATCGGCGGTAATTGTTTTAACAAGCGTACCGGGGTCGCACTGCAGTCAGAGGGCCGTTTCAGGGCAGAGCATGAGCTGGATGATTGTGGCCTGATCGAGGAGAAAATTGATTACGTCAGTGGCTGCTCCATGATGGTGCCTCGAAGTCTTCTCGAAAGGGTTGGCCTGTTAAGTGAAGACTACTTTCTCTATTACGAGGAAATAGACTGGTTTACTCGTGCGAATCTGCCTTTCAGGATCTGCATCGCTGAGGATGCGCATATATATCATCGGGAAGGTGGGTCGATCGGCTCGCCCACCTGGCAGCGAGAGAAACCGTCTCTGGTGGCGGATTTTCATATCTTTCGCAGTAAGCACCTGTTTATGCACAAGTATCACCCGGGCAATCTGGTTTGGTGCTATCTGAGTAGTTGCCTGGAAGTTGGCAAACGAATTATTCGTGGACATTTCGGAAATGCTCGTGTGGTTCTCTCTGTTCTGTTCGGCGCCACCAGTTTACGGCAATAGAGGCCCGCGAATGGATTCACGTTCGTCAACTTCA
>JABHWT010000156.1 GCA_018657645.1 Halieaceae bacterium
AGAAGAGGCCGTGCTCCACGCTCGTGCAGCTGAAGTCCCGCTGATTATCGCCGTCAACAAAATGGACAAGGAAGGTGCCGACCCAGATCGGGTCAAAAATGAACTGTCCGCCAAGGATGTTGTTCCCGAGGATTGGGGTGGAGATGTCCAGTTCGTGAATGTATCTGCTATCACGGGCGAGGGCATTGACGTTTTATTGGATGCAGTATTATTACAGGCGGAATTGCTTGAGTTGACTGCTGCAATGGACGTGCCGGCTCAGGGAATTGTAATCGAATCCCGCCTCGATAAAGGGCGTGGTCCGGTGGCTTCACTCTTGGTACAAAGTGGCACTATACGCAAGGGGGATATCGTCCTGGCGGGATTGCAATACGGACGTATTCGAGCGCTCCTGGATGAAAATGGCAAGCCAATTGATGAGGCTGGCCCCAGCATTCCGGTAGAGATACTGGGCCTTGACAGCATGCCCGGCGCTGGTGATCAGTTTGCTGTAGTCGAAAGTGAAAGGCGTGCAAGGGAAATTGCTGTATTCCGCAAGGACAAAACACGTGAGAACAGATTGGCACGCCAGCAGGCATCCAAATTGGATAACATGTTTGAAAGTATGACATCGGGTGAGAAGAAAACGCTCAATGTGGTAGTTAAAGCAGATGTTCGAGGCTCTCTTGAGGCCATTCAGGCTGCACTGATGGACCTGGGTAACGAAGAGGTTCAGGTCAATATTGTGGCAGCGGGAGTAGGTGGCCTGTCCGAGACCGACATCACTCTGGCGATAACCGCAAATGCTGTGATCTTTGGTTTTAATGTGCGAGCGGACGCCTCCGCGCGTAAATTGGTAGAGCAAGAGGGTGTGGAATTACGTTATTACAACGTTATTTACGATCTTATAGATGATGTTAAGCAGGCTCTGACCGGCATGCTATCGCCGGAGCTACGAGAGGATATAGTTGGTATAGCTGAAGTTCGCGATGTATTTCGTTCACCGAAGTTTGGGCTCATTGCCGGTTGTATGGTGATTGAGGGCACGGTGCATCGCTCTAAACCAATACGTGTACTGCGCGATAATATTGTTATATACGAGGGTGAATTGGAATCTCTGCGCCGCTTTAAAGATGATGCCAGCGAGGTACGCAGTGGTGTGGAGTGTGGTATCGGTGTAAAAAACTATACAGATGTGAAAGTGGGTGACCTTATCGAAGTGTTTGAAGTTAAGGAAATCGCCCGCTCCTTGTAAGCGGCACGAATATGGCGAAGGAATACAGTCGTACTCAGCGGGTGGCAGATTACCTGCAAAGGGAACTGGCAGGACTGATCCAGCATGTGGTGCGAGACCCGAGAGTCGGTATGGTCAGTATTACAGGGGTTTCGGTTAGCCGGGATTTGGGCCATGCCAAGGTCTATTATACCGAGTTGGGTCGCGAAAGTAGTGACGATGCTAATGAGTGCACAGCGGTCCTGAATCGGGCAGCCGGCTTTCTAAGGAGCCAGTTATCAAAAAGCAGCTCGATGCGTAGCGTCCCGCAGCTGCGGTTTTATTTTGATAGCAGTGTGGGCCAAGGCCGCTATATGGAGGACCTGATTGGCAGGGCGGCGAAGGCCGACAAAGACAGGGAGCAACCTTCGAATGATGCCGGCAATGGAGATTTCGAATAGTGGCCAGACGTCGCCGCGGTCGTGCCCTCGATGGGATTTTGTTATTGGATAAACCGCTTGGGGTGAGTTCCAACCGAGCATTACAAACGGCCAAGCAGCTATATGGTGCGGCCAAGGCGGGCCATACTGGTAGTCTGGATCCGCTGGCCAGTGGCGTGTTGCCCCTGTGTTTTGGTGAGGCCACTAAGTTTTCGCAATTTCTGCTTAATGCAGACAAAGCATACCGGAGCACCATTGTTCTGGGTAAGGTAACGACAACCGGCGATGCGGAGGGCGAAGTAATCCAGAGCAGCGAGGCTTCACATCTTAGTGAGGTCGATGTGGCACAGGCAGTGGATGCATTTAGAGGACCGATCGAGCAAATTCCCTCCATGTATTCGGCCATCAAGCACAAGGGACAACCCCTCTACAAACTTGCCCGTAAGGGGCAGCAGGTGGAGCGCAAATCCAGGCGGGTTGTGATTAAGCGGCTCGAAGTGGAGGCTTTTAGGGAGGGAGTTAGTCCAGAGGTAGATATTTACATCGAGTGCAGTAAAGGAACCTATATCCGCTCGCTTGCGGAGGATATAGGCAAGGCATTGGGCTGTGGTGGCCATGTGTGCGCTTTGAGGCGTACCAGGGCGGGGCCATTTAGTGTTGAAGATAGCGTGACAATGACCACTCTGGAGGCCTTGCGTAGTAATGGCAAGCGGGAGGAGATGGACAGCTTGTTATTGCCAATGGACATTGCCGTTAGCGATTTGCCTTTGGTTAAGCTCAGTGAATCAGGCGGGTTTTATATTCGTCAGGGTCAGCCGGTATTAGTGCCAAATGCGCCCTGTAATGGTATGGTGCGCATCGCTCTGGAGACCGGAGAATTTCTAGGTGTTGGAGAGATATTGGACGATGGGCGCGTTGCGCCGCGTCGACTGGTAGTCACTAGCAAGTGACGCGAACCTGTCTGTAAATCTGCACGGACAGGCTCTTTTTATTAAAGGACGGCACGCCGCTAGAGGCAATCCGACCATGGCAGATTGTTTAAGAGGAAAAGTAACATGGCATTAAACGCACAGACAAAAGCAGGAATTGTTAAAGAATACCGGGTAGGCGAAGGTGACACAGGTTCCCCAGAGGTACAGGTAGCACTGCTAACGGCAAATATCGAGCAGTTGCAGGGGCACTTTAAGGCACATACGCACGACCACCACTCACGTCGCGGGTTGATCCGCATGGTAAATCAGCGTCGCAAATTGCTGGACTACCTCAAGCGCAAGGACGTGGCGCGATACACAACGCTGATTACTCGATTGGGTCTGCGTCGCTAAGAAATTTCACATACCGATGTATGATCAAAGGTGGTCGTCCCGGTATTTTTAAATAGAATTGGAGATAAATTGTGAATCCAGTAACTAAAACATTCCAATACGGTGGCCAGACGGTCACACTGGAAACTGGACGTATCGCCAGGCAGGCGACAGGTTCGGTTCTGGTTACAGTCGAGAACACCTCGGTATTGGTGGCTATAGTAGCCGAGAAAACAGCCCGTGAAGGAAGAGACTTCTTCCCGCTGGCGGTCCATTACATTGAGAAAACCTATTCTGTCGGTAAAATTCCTGGCGGCTTTTTCAAGCGTGAAGCTCGTCCCAGCGAGAAAGAAACACTGACTTCTCGCCTGATAGATCGTCCCATTCGCCCATTGTTTCCCCAGGGGTTCATGAACGAGGTCCAGGTAGTTTGCACCGTCATGTCGGCGGACAAGCACATCGATCCGGATATTCCGGCAATGATTGGAGCCTCAGCTGCTCTGGCCATTTCTGGCTGCCCTTTCAACGGTCCTATTGCTGGCGCCAGAGTTGGCTTTAGCGATGAAAAGGGCTACTTCCTCAACCCCACGTATGAGCAATTGGCCGATAGTAAGCTGAACATGGTTGTAGCTGGAACAGAAGCTGCCGTGCTGATGGTTGAATCAGAAGCGAAAGAGCTTTCCGAAGACCAAATGCTGGGTGCAGTGTTGTATGCGCACCAGGAAATGCAGGTTGTGATAAAGGCCATACAGGAGTTGGTGGCGGAAGCGGGCAAGCCTTCCTGGAATTGGGAGGGGGCCGCAGTTAACGAGGAGCTGACTGCTGCTGTAGATGCGCAATCCAAAGCTGATTTGGGCGAGGCCTACCGGATTACCGAGAAAACAGCACGTTATGACCGTGTAGGAGAAATCCGCAAGGCCTGCGTGGAGGCTCTGGCCGTTGAAGGGGGCCCCGATGTTGACGAGGTGAAGGACGTGTTCAAGGCGGTCGAAAAGAACATCGTGCGCAAGCGCATCCTGGCGGGTGAGCCACGTATTGATGGCCGCGACGGGCAAACAGTGCGGCCTATCGCATGTGAAGTAGACATCCTGGCCAAGGCGCACGGGTCTGCCTTGTTTACTCGCGGAGAGACACAGGCTATCGGTGCCGTGACCTTGGGTTCCACCCGAGATTCACAGATTATTGATGCGCTTGAGGGTGAGCGTCGAGATCCATTCATGTTGCACTATAACTTCCCTCCCTACTCGGTAGGCGAAGCGGGGCGTGTCGGCTTTACAAGTCGTCGCGAAGTGGGTCATGGTCGCTTGGCCCGCCGAGGCCTGGCCGCGGTACTGCCAGACTCCGAGGAATTTCCCTACACCATTCGTGTGGTGTCCGAGATTACTGAGTCCAATGGATCAAGCTCCATGGCCTCGGTTTGTGCAGGTTCAATGGCATTAATGGCAGCAGGCGTGCCTCTGCGGGCACCCGTGGCAGGTATTGCTATGGGCCTGGTGAAGGATGGCAACCAGTTTGCGATCCTGACCGACATTCTGGGTGACGAGGACCACCTTGGAGACATGGACTTCAAAGTGGCCGGTACAGCTGATGGCGTAACTGCCTTGCAAATGGATATAAAAATCGAAGGGATCAACGAGCAGATTATGGAGAACGCGCTAGGGCAGGCGTTACAGGCTCGCCTGCATATCTTGGGGCAGATGAATGCGGTGATAAGTGAAGGCCGTACAGTCACTTCTGAAAATGCGCCCAGTATGGCAACCCTGAAAGTAGACTCTGACAAAATTCGAGATATTATCGGTAAAGGCGGCGCTACAATTCGCTCTATTACCGAACAGTCGGGGGCAACCGTCGATATAGACGACGACGGCACTGTTCGCATTTTCGGTCAGAATCAGGCCGCGCGCGATGCTGCTGTTGCGTTGGTCGAAGAAATTACCGCCGAAGCGGAAGTGGGGGCAGTTTACACCGGTACGGTGGCCCGTATCGTAGACTTCGGCGCCTTCGTAAATATCCTGCCTGGCAAGGATGGCCTGGTACACATTTCCCAGATCGCCAACAAGCGTGTTGAGAATGTTACCGATTATCTGAGCGAAGGTGAGGAAGTCAAGGTGAAGGTGCTGGATGTTGATCAGCGGGGCCGAATCAAACTGTCCATCAAGGAACTGCTGGAAGATGAGGGGTCTGCAGAAGAGGCGCCCGTTGGCGACGCAGCTGCCGAGTAAATTACGTCAGGCAGTATTGCTGTAACACCCAGGGGTCGCACTTTCGAGTGTGGCCCCTTTTTTTATTCAGGCCTATTAGCGATTAAATCCTCTACGACAGAAGGGTCTGCAAGTGTTGTTATATCCCCGAGGTTGCCCAATTCATTCTCGGCAATCTTACGCAGGATGCGGCGCATGATCTTGCCTGAGCGGGTCTTGGGCAAGGCGGGGGCCCATTGGATGATGTCGGGCTTGGCGATGGCACCAATTTCCCGCACACACAGAGCGACCAGTTCGGCCTGTAGTTTATCATCCGGCTCTACCCCCAGCATTGGGGTGACGTAGCAGTAGATGCCTTGCCCCTTGATGTCGTGGGGATAACCCACTACGGCGGCCTCGGCTATGTTTTCATGGAGAACAAGGGCGCTTTCGACTTCGGCCGTGCCCATGCGGTGGCCAGAAACATTCAATACGTCATCGACGCGCCCCGTGATCCAGTAGTAGCCATCCGCGTCTCTGGCTGCCCCGTCTCCGGTAAAATAGTAGCCTGGGTATTGACTGAAGTAGGTATCCACAAGGCGTTGATGGTCGCCATAGATTGTGCGGATTTGACCCGGCCATGAGGATTTTACTACCAGATACCCCGCTCCTTCGCCATCTACCTCAGTGCCGTCTTCATTGAGCAGAGCTAATTCCACGCCAAAAAAGGGAAAGCAGGCCGAGCCAGGCTTCAGTGCGTGGGCGCCGGGCAGGGCAGTGATCATATGGCCACCCGTTTCTGTCTGCCACCAGGTGTCTACAATGGGACAGCGAGAGTCCCCTATCACGTTGAAATACCATTCCCATGCCTCGGGATTTATCGGTTCGCCCACCGTTCCCAGCAGGCGCAGGCTGGCTCGAGAGCTACGTTTGACTGGTGCGTCACCCACAGCGTGAAGGGCCCGAATAGCGGTAGGTGCGGTGTAGAAACTATTCACCCGGTGCTTATCCACTACCTCCCAGCATCGACCCGCGTCCGGATAGGTGGGAATGCCTTCGAACAAAAGGGTTGTGGCGCCATTGCTCAGCGGGCCGTACACGATGTAGGTGTGCCCGGTTACCCAGCCCACGTCTGCGGTGCACCAAAAGACCTCGCCCTCGCGGTAGTCAAATGTGTACTTAAACGTCATGCTAGCCTGTAATAAATAACCCGCTGTAGTGTGCACTACGCCCTTGGGTTTCCCTGTCGAGCCCGAGGTGTAGAGAATAAATAAGGGGTCTTCAGCGGCCATCGACTCAGGTTCGCACTCCTCGTCGACTGTTTCTATGGCCTCGTGGTACCAGATATCCCGGTTATTGCTCCAGGGTACTTCCGAGGGCGTGCGTTGAATCACCAGGCAAGTGTGCACATTAGGACAGGATAGTAGTGCCTGGTCGGCATTGAGTTTTAGGGGTATGGTCTTGCCGCCACGTATGCCTTCATTAGCTGTTATCAGAGTTTGGCAGTCAGAGTCCTGAATTCTGTCCTTTAACGACTCCGGGGAAAACCCGCCAAACACTACCGAGTGAATGGCCCCGATCCGGGCACAGGCAAGCATTGCATAAGCTGCCTCTGGAATCATGGGCATGTAAATGCAAACCCGGTCACCCTTGGACACCCCGCGCGCCTTGAGCGCATTAGCCAATCGACACACATAGCTCTTGAGCTCTCCATAGCTTATATTCTGGCTGCTTTCCGGGTCATCTCCCTCCCAGATAAAGGCAGTCTGGGAGGCTCGCTCGGGCAAATGTCGATCAATGCAGTTGTAGCTGACGTTGAGTTTGCCTCCCGAAAACCATTGGGCCTGACCACGGGAAAAATCATAGCTGACGACCTCCCCCCATGATTGCTCCCAGGTTAGAAACTCGTCAGCCATTTCGCTCCAGAAACCGTCGGGATCCTCCAGAGAACGTTGATACATCGCCTTGTAGCTATCTGGGGTAATGTGAGCGTCTTCAAAATTGGCGGGGACGGCCTGCGTTCGAAATTCTGACATGGTGAGAACTCAATATTGTTTAGATGAACCCTGAATGATACTGAGCTTATGCCAGCATAAGCAAGCGCCTGGGAGTCTGCACTAGCGGGCAGCCAGTATGCCCCAGTCTGATGCTGGATCGAGTGAGAGTCGTACGTTGTCTATTAGTCGGGTAGAACCCAGTCGCGCTGCAGCTAAAATGGCGACCTCTTCAGTCTCTTCGGTAACTGACTGCAATGTTTGTGCATCGCGTATAGCAAAGTAATCCGGCTCGAAGCCGGCTTGAAGCAGTTTCATTCGAGCGTGGGATTCCAGTTGCAAAAAGTTGTCAAAGCCACAGGCGATGGCCTCCCTGCATGTCATCAGAGTCTGGTGCATAATGGGCGCAATGTGGCGCTGGTCGGGAGTGAGGAAACTGTTGCGCGAACTTTTTGCCAATCCGTCCTCGTCGCGAGCCGTGGCTGCCCCCACGATTTTGATGGGCATGCACAGATCCTGGACCATTTTGCAGATGATAGAAAGTTGCTGAAAATCCTTCTCGCCAAAAATAGCAATATCGGGGCGTACAATGTTGAACAACTTGGCCACTACCGTAGTGACGCCGTTGAAGTGCCCGGGGCGATTGCTACCGCAAAGTGTCTCCGACAATTCCGGTACCTGCACCTGAGTCTGGGTAGCCAGGCCCTCTGGGTAGATTTCAACTACGTCGGGAGTGTACAAAAAGTGCACACCCTCCTGAAATAGCTTTTCCTTGTCCGCCGCCATGGTGCGAGGGTAGGTGTCCAGATCCTCGTTGGCGCCGAATTGGAGTGGGTTTACGAAAATGCTGACCACAACAATATCACAAAGTGTGTGAGCTTTGCGGACCAGGTCTAGATGACCGTCGTGTAAGTTGCCCATGGTAGGTACGAAGGCAATCGTTTGCCTACTTTGACGTGCCTTGAGAAGGGCAGACTGGATGGATGTGTTTGTGGTACAAGTTCGCATTTCTACCCTGTTCCCGACCAAGCGGCCGGCGCAAAACCAGAAGCGGACTCTAGACAATGTCCGAGAGAAATCACCCGATCGTTGGCTCTAAAACCCATAACAATGTACAGCCTGAGAAAACGCAGTATGCCCCAACGATTGGCCTACTCGCAATGGCTTTTTGTGAGAATTTCATGGGTTTTGTTACCGAAAGAACCGATTAATATAAGCCAGCTGTAGTGAAACTACCCAAATGGCATAATGAGCATCCAGCGGCAAGTTTTACTGGTAGCTGTGCTCGGCCAGGGGGTAGTCTCCAGCTTTTACCGCCTCTACAAATGCTGTAAGTCCATCCTGAATGCTTGACTGGCCATCCATGAAATTGTGAACAAATTTTGCAGTGTGTTGAGACAAGCCCAGTAAATCGTGCATAACCAGTACTTGGCCATCGGTACCGGGACCCGCCCCTATACCGATTACCGGTATATCGAGCTTGTCACTGATGTCAGTGGCCAATTCGGAGGGAATACACTCCAATACAAGCAAACTGGCCCCTGCGTCTTGAATTTCCACGGCGTTGGCCAGAATGGATTTCGCTTCTTTAGGTGTTCGACCCTGCACCTTGTAGCCGCCAAAGGCGTTAACCGATTGTGGCGTTAATCCGAGGTGGGCACACACGGGTATACCTCGCTCCACGAGATTGCTGATAGTGTCGCTTAGCCAGGTACCGCCCTCCATTTTTATCATTTGCGCCCCGGCCTGCATTAATAGCGTGGCGTTAGTCATAGTCTGCTCAGCTGTGGCATAACTCATGAAGGGCATATCGGCGATAATCAGGGATTCGGGTGCGCTGCGAACGACGCACCGGGTGTGGTAGGTCATGTCATCTATACTGACGGGGATGGTACTGTCATGTCCCTGCAACACCATGCCCAGAGAATCTCCCACAAGAATAGTCTCGGCACCGGCCTCATCTATTAAGCGGGCAAATGTGGCGTCATAGGCGGTAATACAGACGAACTTTTCTCCGTTTGTTTTCATTTGATCCAGGGTACTGATTGTGATCTTTCCCATGGTTATACACCAGCTTTACCCAAAAAACGTGGGGTTGAAATAATGGCGACCACTGCGAATATCCAACAGATAGTTCACCAGATGATTGTAATCCGCCTCGCTGGTTACCAGATCTATTTCACTGGCATTGACGATAAGCAGAGGAGCGCCATCGTAATATAGAAAAAACTCACTGTATACTTCGTTTAATCGCTCCAGGTATTTTCGGTCTATGGACTGTTCATAGGGAATACCGCGATTGTCGATGCGCGACAGCAAAACATCAGTTGAGGCCTGTAAATAGATCACCAGATCGGGTTTTGGGCCATCGATGACAAGCTGCTGATAAACCTTCTGATAGAGCTTATATTCTTCGTGATTCAGGTTTATTCTCGCGAACAGGGGGTCTTTTTCGATCAAGAAGTCAGACACCCGTACGGGCTCAAAAATATCTGCCTGGCGCATGTCCTGGATCTTCTGCGCACGTTCGAACAGGAAGTGCAACTGAGTAGCCAGCGCCGCTTGTTTTCGGTTGCGGTAAAAATCCTCCAGAAACGGGTTGCTTTCGGCGTCTTCGAGCAGTGTTTGATAGTTGAAGCTGTTGGCCAGCTTTTTTGCTAGTGTTGTTTTGCCGACTCCAATGGGGCCCTCAACCGCTACAAAAGCTGGTGGCGTTCGCCCTTTCAGGTCAATGTTAATGGCCGAGTTACTCTGCACTGGGGACTGACTCCTAATCAGAGTGGGTGTTGTGGTGTAATTGGCCCTGGGTTTGAACAAGGTCACCCCTGGCGCATTTCTCTAATAATGTACCAAGTAACCTACCGTTGGGAAGCACCAATTGTGGGCCCGCGATCTGCGCCAGTGGATAGAGGACAAAATTACGCTTCGCCATGGCCGGATGGGGCACCTGAAGCCGGGGAGTGTCGATCCACTGCTGACCGTAGAGAAGTATATCCAGATCCATAGTTCGCGCAGCCCAGCGCTCGATTCGGATGCGCCCCTGAGCCCGCTCAATCTCCTGTAGCGCGTCGAGTAGCGGAAGCGGGGCGAGAAGCGTCTCCAGTGCGACCACTGCATTCAGGTAATCTGGTTGAGCTCCCGGGCCTATGGCGCGACTCTTGTAAATGGACGATACAGTTTGAATGCGAGAGCTTGGTAAACGTACGAGTGCCTCTACCGCTTCCTGCAGTTGTACACTGGGATCGGCCAGATTACTGCCTAGCCCGACATAAGCCGTGGTCACGTGTCGGAGGGCGCCGATTTGGAGGATGAGGAGCGCCCACGCCTGCCGGACTGGTTCGACACACGTTGCAGTCTCTCATCGGGCGCCAGGATTTGAAATTCGGTCCACCACGTCCCGAGTCCTCCAGTGTCTTCCCCGGCCTGCTCGCGCAGTAGCAAAAAGTCGTATGCAGCTCTGAAACGACGATGATCAACCAGTTCTGCTGCCTTGCGCCCTGTGCGCCGCTCTAGACGAAGTTGAAACTCCCAAATCTCTCGCATGGCTTGGCTAAATCGACGGGGAATCGCAACTGACTTGACTGCGCTGCTTACAGCCTGCTGACCCGCAGCATGGATTGCCGCCATGGGTGCCTCGCCG
>JABHWT010000166.1 GCA_018657645.1 Halieaceae bacterium
ACCAGATCTGCATCGCTGGCAGCCATCGTCGGATCGTGCTCGATGTAGACGCGATCGCGATTGGCCTCCAACAGCTCTCGCCTGGGTTCAAATCCTGGAGGGCAGGTAATACATAATTCGAAGTCAAACTGGCGGGCCGCGTTAATATACGACTGACACATATTGTTACCATCGCCTACCCAGCAAACACGTTTACCGGAAATACTGCCCCGGTGCTCCTTCCAGGTCTGCATATCGGCAAGCAGTTGACAGGGGTGAAAGTCATCGGTCAGTGCGTTGATGACGGGAACGCTGGAAAAAGCGGCGAACTGCTCCACGATATCGTGGCCAAAGGTTCGAATCATGACGATGTCGACCATGGAAGATATAACGCGGGCGCTGTCCGCTATGGGTTCACCTCGACCCAGCTGGCTGTCCTGGGAAGACAGAAACATGGCGTGCCCTCCAAGCTGCACCATACCAGCCTCGAAGGAGACCCTGGTCCGGGTAGATGACTTGGCAAAGATCATACCCAGTACCACACCCGGAAATGCACGCTGATCAGTTCCGGCATAGTGCTCCCGCTTCATTTCAATGGCACGCCCCAGCAGTGTATTTAATTCATCGGGGCTGAAATCCAAAAGGGTCAGAAAGCTCCTGCATTCAGACATGGTATAGGTAGCCTTATAGGGTCGTAATAGTGGATTAATTCAAGCTGTTGATCAGGTCGGCTACGCCGTGCGCCAATTGCAGGGCCTGATCGCGGTTGATTATCAGTGGTGGTAACAGACGTATCGTGTTGTCCGCAGCCACGTTTATCAGTAGTCCACTTGCCAGGGCGCTGGTAACCAGTTCTTTGCAACTGCGGTCCAGCTCTATGCCCAGCATGAGTCCTTGTCCACGGATTTCAACCAGCGGGCAGTTGCTGTCCAGTTTCTGCACCAGGGTATCCCTGATCAACTGGCCCATTTGCAGGGCATTGGCACACAGTTTGTCTTCGACGATAGTATCAACGACAGCCAGACCGGCCGCACAAGCAAGCGGGTTGCCACCATAGGTCGAGCCGTGTTGGCCGGCACCAAGGACCTGACTGGCCCTACCACGAGCTATGCAGGCGCTTATGGGGACACCATTGCCAAGGCCCTTGGCTGTGGTAACAACATCGGGTGTAAAATCCAAACCCTGGTAGGCGAAATATGTGCCGGTTCGACCATTGCCGGTTTGAACTTCATCCAGCATCATCAGCCAGGAATTGGCGTCACAAAGCTCGCGTACCGTTTGTAAATAGGCTGTGTCTAAAGGGTGCACACCTCCCTCGCCCTGAATGGGCTCCATTAACACTGCTACCACATCGGGATTGTTGTGAGCAATCTGCTCCAGTGCCGAAATATCGTTCACAGGTGCCCGGATGAAACCCGCTACCAGGGGCTCGAAACCGGCCTGGATTTTGCGGTTACCGGTGGCGGTTAAGGTTGCCAGGGTGCGGCCGTGAAATGCACCCTCCAAAACGATGATGGTGGGTCTGGACAGGGAGCGCTGGTGACCATAAAGACGTGCCAGTTTAATTGCAGTTTCGTTCGCTTCAGCCCCGGAATTGCCAAAGTAGCAAGTGTCCATGCCGGCAATTGTGACAAGCTGCTGAGCCAATGTCTCCTGGGACTCAATGTGGTACAGGTTTGAGGTGTGGATTAGCTTTCCCGCCTGCTCCGTAATGGCCGCAGTTACCCGGGGATGGGCATGCCCCAGACTATTGACACCGATGCCGGCGATTCCATCCAGGTAACGACGTCCATCCGAATCAATCAGATAAACTCCCTGACCGTGAGTGAATGTCACGGGTAATCGCGCATATGTCTGCATTAGCGCCGACATGGCTATGTTCCTCCCAGAAACGCAAAAAGGCAGCTTGTGCTGCCTCATTTATCGCCACTATATCGCCATTGGAGAGACAAGGCAATACGGGTGGCTAGTGACAATTGCAGCTGATGGAGGGAGCAATTTCGAAAGGAAAAGTGTAGACTGGCACGCCCTCGCGTTAGCGTGGGTAGCATGACTTGATTAACACACGGGATACAAGATGGACATTATAGATACGATTAAAGAGCAGATTGAAACCAACGATGTACTGCTATACATGAAAGGTTCCCCCAATCAACCACAGTGTGGCTTTTCGGCGCGTACGGTCGAGGTGCTGATGGCTTGCGGTGAGCGTTTTGCCTACGTTGACATTTTGTCAAATCCGGAAATCAGAGCCAATCTCCCGCAATACGCCAATTGGCCTACATTCCCTCAGCTCTGGGTGTCCGGTGAGTTGGTCGGTGGCTGCGATATCGTGACTGAAATGTACGATGCCGGAGAATTGCAGACATTAGTGAAAGAGGCCGCAGTAGCACCCGAAAGCGAGTAGCAATTGGCACTCCACCGAGCTTGAGTTTCTACCCGGTTTAGATCCATAGTTTTAAACTATAGACCTCATGCGAAAATTTAAGTGTGCTGTACCGTTTGTGGTGTGTAGTATCCTGATACCGAGCTTGGCACTATCGGTCTGTGGGGTGTCAGGACCGTTCATTTTCCTCAATTGGAGTATATATACATGGGTGTTTTAGTTGGTAAGCCTGCACCAGATTTTGACGTCGCCGCCGTCTTGGGTAATGGCGAAATTGTTGATTCGTACAATCGTTCAGCTGCTATGGCGGGCAAATATGGCCTGGTTTT
This sequence comes from Halieaceae bacterium, assembly GCA_018657645.1. Classification (GTDB taxonomy): domain Bacteria; phylum Pseudomonadota; class Gammaproteobacteria; order Pseudomonadales; family Halieaceae; genus JBALVT01. The sequence continues at coordinate 2,695 of JABHWT010000166.1, forward strand.
CTTTTATCCACTGGATTTTACTTTTGTCTGTCCCTCGGAACTAATTGCGCTGGATCATCGGATGGCCAAATTTCAGGAGTTGGGTGTTGAAGTGGTGGCTGTATCCATCGATTCCCAGTTCACCCACAATGCATGGCGTAATACACCTATTGACAAAGGTGGAATTGGCCCGGTGAGCTACACCATGGCCGCCGACATTAACCATGACATTTGTCGTGCCTATGATGTGGAGGCCGGCGGCGGGGTGGCCTTTCGCGGGGCTTTCATTATCGACAAACAGGGCCAGGTCCGCTCCCAACTTGTTAATGACTTGCCACTAGGCAGGAACATCGATGAACTGATAAGACTGGTAGAGGCCTTGCAATTCCACGAGGAACACGGTGAAGTATGCCCTGCGGGCTGGAATAAAGGCGACAGCGGCATGAATGCCTCTCCCTCCGGTGTAGCGGAGTATTTAGCGGAGAACGCTGAGGCACTGTAAAAGTTAGCCCATAAGTGACAAAAAAGTGCGGGCCTTGAGCCCGCTTTTTTGTCTGAGTCCGGCACTTCTGTCCGGGGTTCGGGTATACTATCTGATTGCTGGAATCTTGAGCCAATGAACATGGACATCGTTCAATACATGAATCAAACGGGCAGTGCTGCGCGGGAAGCGGCGAGACGTATTGCCTCATCACCGACGGCGATGCGCAATTGTGCCCTGATGGCAACAAAAGACGCGTTGGACGACGCTCGCCCTCGTTTAACGGACGCCAATGCTCAGGATCTGGAGCGGGGTCGTGCCAGTGGTTTGTCTGCTGCTTTAATGGATCGTCTCGAGTTGACTCCCGGTAGAATCGACGCCATGTTGGAAGGCTTGGATCAGGTGGCTGCCCTGCCGGACCCGGTTGGCAGCATCACTGACATGAATACGATGCCCAGTGGAATTAAGGTGGGTCGAATGCGGGTACCCCTCGGTGTCGTCGGCATCATTTATGAATCCCGTCCCAATGTCACCGTAGAAGCTGCCAGTTTATGCCTGAAGTCCGGTAACGCCACGATTTTGCGAGGAGGTTCGGAGGCTCTGGCATCCAACTGCGCCATTGCCCAATGCCTGGAGCAGGGTTTGCTAGCGGCAGGTTTACCCGGGGCAGCCGTGCAGGTCGTGGAGACTGCAGACCGAGCCGCAGTCGGCCAGTTGATCACCATGTCAGAGTATGTCGATGTCATCATTCCACGAGGGGGCAAGGGTTTAATCCAGCGGATTAGCGACGAGGCGACAATACCTGTAATCAAACATCTGGACGGGGTGTGTCATGTTTATATTGACGATGACGCAGACGACAGCATGGCCATTAATATAGCGATCAACGCTAAAACCCAGCGCTACGGTACTTGTAATACCATGGAAACGCTGCTGGTCGCCGAGTCGAAAGCAACTGAATTACTCCCCATACTGGGCACAAATTATGGGGAGGCAGGTGTTGAATTGAGAGGTTGCCAACGTTCCTGCAGTATTTTGTCGACCGCTGTGGCAGCCAGTGAAGCGGACTGGGCAGAGGAGTATCTGGGGCCGGTGTTGGCGGTTCGGGTCGTCAGCGGCCTGGACCAGGCAATAGAGCATATTAATTGCTACAGTTCACAGCACACTGACGCTATCGTGACACGCGATCATGGGCGCGCCATGCGTTTCCTGCGGGAGGTTGATTCGAGCTCTGTCATGGTGAATGCATCCACCCGTTTTGCCGACGGATTTGAATATGGCCTGGGTGCCGAGATTGGCATTTCGACCGACAAATTGCATGCCAGGGGACCGGTGGGGCTGGAGGGACTGATGTCGCAGAAGTACATTGTTCTGGGCGAGGGGCAGGTCCGCACTTGAGTACTGTGGGTGCCGACCTGACCGCAGTCGGTGTGTTTGGCGGTACCTTCAACCCGATTCACAACGGTCATTTACGCTCGGGGCTGGAACTCATCGAACGATTAAAGTTGGATCAGTTGAGGTTGATGCCGAGTGCAATCCCCCCCCATCGGCCAACACCTGCCTGCAGTGCCGAGCACAGGGCAGCGATGGTCGAATTAGCGGTCATGGGTGAGGAGCGGATGGTCTGTGACCGACGGGAGTTACAGCGTCCCGGCAGGTCTTATACCATAGATAGTCTGGAAGAATTGAGATCAGAGAAGGGGCCTGATTTCAGTCTTTGTCTGGTAATGGGATGCGACGCTGTCCGCGATATTAACAGCTGGCACCGCTGGCAGAAATTGCTGGATTACTGCCATGTTATTATTATTGCCCGTCCCGGATGGCAGTTACCCCTTGCCGGTGAAGTTTCCGCCTGGCTAAGCGACAATCTACAGCTGGACGGGACAGTGATACAGCAAAGCCCCCACGGCGGTATTCTGGTTGAGGAATTGCGACCCCAGGTAATCTCATCGACGGAAATTCGGGTCATGCTGGCGCAGGGTTTATCGACTAAATACCTGCTTCCAGAGCGGGTAATAGACTATATTCACAATTACAATTTATATAAATGAAGAGCAAAATATGCATATTCTAGGCCTATTTACGCCAGCCAAGGCAAATTAAAACGATGGAACCTGTGCAGCTTAAACAACTGATCGTAGACGCGCTGGATGAACTCAAGGCTGTTAATACAGTGACTCTGGATGTGACCGGGCTTACCGATATTATGGACCACATGGTCATTGCCAGCGGAACATCCAGCAGGCATGTGAAATCATTGGCCGGTAATGTATGCACACAGGCCAAGAAGCAGGGTGTGTTTCCGCTGGGTGTGGAGGGAGAGCAATCCGGGGACTGGGTTTTGGTTGATCTGGGAGATATCGTTGTTCATATCATGTTGCCTGCAACCCGTGATTTTTATGATCTCGAACGGTTGTGGGAGAACCCGGTACAGAACGTCTGATGCGTATCACCATAGTGGCCGTTGGCAGCAAAATGCCCAGCTGGATTGAGCAGGGCGTGACTGAATATGGTAAGCGGATGCCGCCGGAATTAAAACTGAGATGGCGAGAGGTTCCCATGGAGCGGCGCGGCAAGACTGCCAGCGCGGCACAATTACGGGTTCGCGAAGGAGAGCGAATTCTCAGGCTCCTACCGGCGAGTGACCGGGTTATCGCTCTGGAAGTTGAAGGCCAGCGTTTGACTACAGCGCGACTGGCGCAGCAGTTGACTAACTGGCAGATGTCTGGAGACAACTACAGTTTTTTAATAGGTGGACCCGATGGTTTGTCCGCCGAGTGCCTGGAGCGGGCGCACCTGCGTTGGTCGTTGAGTGATTTGACCCTTCCGCATCCGCTGGTTCGGGTGCTACTGGCAGAACAGCTATATCGGGCTTGGACAATCACCATCAACCACCCGTATCATCGCGACTAACGTTTTAATCAGGGCAGACTAGGCTTTTTCGATATGCCATTGCATGTTGCACTAAAGGATCCCTCCAGGGAGTCGCAGATTTACAGTGCGCGAACCGTCGCCGCGCTAACTCTGGTTGTTGGTTTGCTGTCCATTGTCCTGGCACGGTTTGTGGATTTGCAAATCAATGAGTACGAGATCTACAGAACCGAATCCGAGCGCAATCGGGTTCAATTGCAACCCCTGTCACCTAAACGCGGTCTGATTTTTGATCGCAACGGTGTGCTGCTGGCGGACAATCGCCCAAGCTATATGCTCTCGATCGTGAAGGAGCGCGTGCCAGATCTGAATGCCGCGCTGGCCACATTGCAAACTCTGGTACCAATTTCGGAGTCCAACCTGAAGACGTTTCAGGAAAAACTGAAATGGGGCCGTCCCTACGAACCAGTACCACTGCGATTTCGGCTCACCGAGGAGGAGCGCGCGCGATTGGCGGTAAACCGCCATCACCTGCCGGGGGTGGTGGTCGACGCCACCCTCCACCGCTATTACCCCCATGGAGAACTTTTTTCTCATGCGCTGGGATACGTAGGACGAATTAACAAACGCGAGGCGCAGGTATTGGATGCGGCGCACTACCGGGGAACGATGCACGTTGGTAAGGTCGGAGTGGAGAAATACTACGAGGATATTTTGCATGGCTATGCGGGATATCAGAACGTGGAAACCAATGCCCACGGCAGAGTCCTGCGAGTGTTGGAAAGTCACAGCCCTACCCCTGGCTATGATCTCACCCTCAACCTGGACATTCGCGTGCAGCGAGCTGCATTCGAAGCTCTGGGCGATCGGCGGGGTGCCGTGGTTGCTATCGACCCAGAGACTGGCGGGGTACTGGCTTTGGTTTCTACGCCGGGTTATGACCCAAAT
>JABHWT010000105.1 GCA_018657645.1 Halieaceae bacterium
GCCCCCTTGCGAGGCAGGCAGATGAGCAGAATCGCGCTGTTGTCATATCCACGGGTGACAAGGATATGGCACAACTGGTGAATCAAAACACTACCCTTGTTAACACCATGACGAACACGGTGATGGATCCTGAGGGTGTTCAGGAGAAGTTTGGTATTCCACCAAGCCTGATCATCGACTTTCTGGCGTTAATGGGAGATAAGGTGGATAACATACCCGGTGTTCCAGGTGTGGGTGAGAAAACGGCGCTGGCATTACTGCAGGGCCTGGGTGGCTTGGATGAGATTTATTCACAGCTCGACAAAGTGGCCGATCTCGAGTTTCGTGGAGCAAAGAAAATGGCGGCCAGGCTGGAGGAAGAAAGGGAAAAAGCCGAGTTATCGTACCGCCTGGCAACCATTAAAACCGATGTCGTGCTGGAGCGGCGATTGGAGGATATGGAAAATGCAGAGCCGGACAGCGAGCTGCTGATGAATTGGTTCACATCAATGGAGTTCAGGTCCTGGATTGATGAGTTGGCTCTGGGAAGCGAGCAGCCTGTCGTTTCGCAACAGAATCTCGATACTGAATACGAGGTGATAACCACACAGGAGGTCTTCGATACCTGGTTTGAGCAACTCGTGGAGGCCGATATTATTGCTTTTGATACCGAAACCACCAGCCTGGACTATATGGAAGCGCAAATTGTCGGTGTTTCCTTTGCCGTAGAGCCGGGCAAGGCGGCTTATTTACCGCTGGCTCACGATTATCTGGGTGCGCCGCCACAACTTGACAGGGAAACTGTCCTTGGGCGATTAAAACCGCTACTGGAGGATGGTAATTGCGCCAAATTGGGACAAAACCTGAAGTATGATAAGAGCGTACTTGCCAATCATGGGATTACTTTACGCGGCATTGCATTTGACACCATGTTGGAGTCCTATGTGCTTGATTCAACTGCAAGCCGACATGACATGGATAGCCTGGCACTGAAATACCTCGGTTGCAACACCGTGCATTTTGAAGATGTTGCCGGTAAAAAAGGGCCCAAGCAGTTGACGTTTAACCAGATCACTCTGGAAGAGGCGGGTCCCTACGCGGCAGAGGATGCGGATATAGCATTGCGCCTGCACCGTGCTCTGTGGCCACAACTGGAGCAAGAGGATGGCCTGCGTAAGATTTTGACCGAGATAGAGCTGCCGTTGGTGCCCGTGCTTTCGAGGATCGAGCGCCAGGGAGCCCTCGTGTCGCAAGATCTACTGGTGGAACATAGCGCGGAGCTGGGAAATCGGCTGGCGCAGTTGCAGAGTGTAGCTTTTGACCTCGCGGGGCAGGAATTCAATCTAGCCTCTCCTAGACAATTGGGCGAAATCCTGTTTCAAAAACTGGAGCTCCCAATTATAAAGAAAACCCCCAAGGGCGCCCCATCCACTGCAGAAGAGGTGTTGGTGGAATTAGCCCTGGACTACCCACTGCCCAAAGTACTACTGGAATATCGCAGTCTTAGTAAGTTAAAGTCGACTTATACCGACAAGCTGCCGCGAATGATAAACCCGCGAACAGGGAGAGTGCATACCTCGTATCACCAGGCGGTTACGGCTACCGGTCGCCTGTCATCATCGGATCCAAATCTGCAGAACATACCTATTCGAACAGCAGAGGGCCGACGTATTCGGCAGGCTTTCATAGCACCACAGGGCTACAAGATTGTTGCGGCGGACTACTCCCAGATAGAATTACGGATTATGGCGCACCTGTCCGCTGATCAGGGCCTTCTGGAGGCATTCACCGAGGGTCGAGATGTGCATCGGGCAACGGCGGCAGAGGTATTTGAAGTCGAACTCGACAATGTGACCACCGAGCAGAGACGCAGGGCCAAAGCGATTAATTTTGGTCTTATTTATGGCATGTCGGCCTTTGGTCTGGGAAAGCAGCTTAATCTGGGCCGCAACGAAGCGCAGCAGTATATCGATCGATATTTTGAGCGCTATCCCGGCGTTCAGGCCTATATGGACAATACACGGGCGGTGGCCAGGGAGCAGGGCTATGTTGAGACTCTATTCGGTCGTCGACTGTATCTGCCGGAGATTAACGCGCGAAATAAAATGCGCGCTCAAGCTGCAGAGCGCACTGCCATCAATGCTCCGATGCAGGGAACCGCCGCCGATATCATTAAGAAAGCCATGTTGGCGGTGGATGGTTGGCTGGAGTCCAGTGATGTGAATGCTTGCATGATTATGCAAGTGCATGACGAACTGGTGCTGGAAGTTGCCACCCCGGAAATTGATGCCGTGGGCGCCGAGTTAAGTCGCCTGATGTCCGCTGCTGCGGAGTTGTCGATTCCCCTGGAAGTAGAGGTAGGCGTTGGGGATAATTGGGATCAGGCGCACTAGCAGGCTGTTGGGTCGCACCTTTTTGCTACCGATATTGATGCAATTGCCTTATGTCCTTGTGTTGCGCCTATTTGGGGGCATTGCCTACTGGGGAATGTCCAGCACTACTGGCAGCAGAGTCACCTTCGGTCCTGGGTTCACACAACCAGGTCGTTAAAACAGTACTCAGTTCCTCGTGACCCGTATGCTTTAAGGAGGAAAAAAGCTGGGCGCTGACCAACTCGCTTTTGCTACTTAACTGGTCCTGAAGCTTTAGCAAGGCACTTTTGGCCGGGCCTCGTTTGAGTTTGTCCGACTTGGTTAATAAAATATGCACAGGCATTTGGGCCAGCAGGAACCAATCTAGCATCTGTTGGTCAAATATTTGCATAGGATGTCGGATATCCATCAGCAAAATGAGCCCGCGCAGACTCGCACGCTGTCGCAAGTATATTTCCAGCTGGCGGTTCCACTCATTTTTAATAGCTTGCGGTACTTTGGCGAAACCGTAGCCCGGTAGGTCCACTAGGCGCTGTTTGTCGCCAATTTGGAAGAAATTTATGAGCTGGGTTCGACCAGGTGTTTTAGACGTTCGCGCCAGTTTTTTATTGCTAGTTAAGCTATTGATTGCACTGGATTTTCCGGCGTTAGATCGACCTGCAAAGGCCACTTCTCTACCCTCGTCAGGGGGGCACTGTGACAGCTTACTGGCACTGGTAAGAAATACGGCCCTTCGGAAATTGAGCTTGACCACAGCGGAACTGGAAACTGGGTATGACATTGGGAGTTATAGCCTTTTTTGGTGTGGACATCTCGTATATAATGCCACAGCTTTTTTCGCGTGCTATCGCGAATCAAAACGAATCTACACTAATTTACTATTTTTTTGAGGTTTTATATGAAGAAGTTGTTTACCGTAGTGCTTATGGTGTTTGCTGGCGCAGCCATTGCTGGGCCCGATATGGATAAGTACAACAAGAGCTGTGCAGTTTGCCACGCCACCGGCGCCGCGGAAGCACCCATTACGGGTGACGCCGCCGTCTGGGCTCCCAGAATGGCCAAAGGAATGGCAGTATTGGTCCAATCCGTTAACAATGGCTTGAATGCCATGCCTCCCAAAGGTATGTGTTACGACTGTTCTGATGAAGATTACGCCAGCCTCATCGAATTTATGTCCACGGCAAAGTGAGCAGATTCCACTAGCATTTCTATCGAGAGATTATCTGGTAAGACAGTGCTGCTGGAGAAAAGCGCCAACGGCGCGATGAAGGCGGCTTATTAGCCGCCTTTTTTCTCTCCACAGAACATCCTTGCCATTTCGTTGTCACAACTGTAACAACACTCAATGGAGAAATTTATGTTTAAGCGCCTACTGCTATCCCTGATGCTACTGAGCCCATTGCCATCGGTAGCTGAGGATAATGGAGAGAGCTACGTTGAGGGCGTTCAATACGACCTGATAGTGCCCGCCATTCGCACTGCCAACCCGGATAAAATAGAGGTCGTGGAGTTTTTCTGGTATGGCTGTGGGCATTGCTACAACCTGGAGCCACTTCTTGAACAATGGAGAAAAGAGCTGGGTGAGGATGTGGATTTTCGCGGATCCCCTGCAAATTGGCGACCGCAACCCATGGAACTTCATGCGAAGGCTTTTTATACAGCCGAGGCGTTAGGCGTGCTGGATACCATGCATACCGTCATATTTCAGGCGATGAATATAGACCGCAAGCGATTAAACTCGGAAGGCGAAATAGGCGCACTGTTTGCTGCCAATGGGGTTCCTCTCGAACAGTTTACCAGGGCTTTTAATTCTTTTGGTGTTGGTAGCCAGATTCGACAGGCCGATGCACGTGCGCGCTCTGCCCGAATTACGGGAACGCCAGAACTTATGGTCAACGGCAAATATCGCATCAGCACTGGTAAAGCGGGTAGCTCGGCAGATATGCTGAAGGTTGCTAAATTTTTGATTGAAAAAGAGCGTGCAGCAAGGGGCGGCTAAATCGTTAGCCAGGAGGGAGTAGGCAAACCCTTGTTTTCGAGAAACACAGGATTGAAGAGCTTGCCCTGGTAGCGATTACCGTAATCGGCCAGGATGGTGACAATGGTATGTCCGGGCCCCAGTTCTTTGGCCAGGCGCACGGCACCGGCAATATTAATTGCCGACGAACCACCCAGGCAGAGCCCTTCGTGTTGCAGGAGATCGAATATGTAGGGCAGGGCCTCTGTATCGTCAATATGAAAGGATAGGTCCACCTGCGCTTGTGCCACATTGTCTGTGACGTGGTTAATTCCGATTCCTTCGACGATGGAATTTCCCTCGGAGGCTTGCAGACTGCCACTGTGAAAGTACTCGTAGAGAGATGCACCTGCGGGGTCGGCTATGCCTATTACTGTATTTACCTTCCGAGTCTTGAGGGCGGTTGAAACGCCCGCAAGTGTACCACCAGTGCCTACAGCGCAGATAAAACCGTCTACCTCGCCATTTGTTTGATTCCAGATTTCAGCACCGGTAGTATCACGGTGAATCTCCATGTTGGCCAGGTTGTCGAACTGGCGCGCCCAGATTACGCCGTGTTTTTCTTTTTCCGCCAGCCTCTGCGCCAGTCGCTCGGCGGTATGAATGTAATGTTTAGGGTCGCTGTAGGAGGTTGCCCCTACCAGATGGAGATCCGCGCCCAGCAATTCCAAAGAGTCAATTTTCTCCTTGCTCTGGGTTATAGGCATGACAACCGAACTACTATAGCCCATAGCGTTGGCTAGCAGGGTAAGCCCAATCCCCGTATTGCCCGCGGTGCCCTCGACGATTCGCCCGCCAGGAAGCAGTGCCCCTGATGCCTCTGCAGCTCTTATGATTCCCAGTGCCGTACGGTCTTTCACCGATCCGCCAGGGTTCAGAAACTCCGCCTTTCCAAGAATCGTGCAGCCTGTTTTTTCCGAAACCTGCCGTAGGTGGAGTAGGGGGGTGTTACCTATTAAATCGGTAACACAAGAGGCTATTTTCAAAGGTGTAACTCCACTATCGTAAGTGAAACCCGAGCAGGTGATCTACCTGATTAACGCAGGATCCTGTGACTAGTGCACCAGTATGCCATAACTGCTGGCTGGGGGGTCAGAACTGAATAGCCCATAGAGAGCCACGCCTGCTTCCACCAACTGGGTAGCTACCTGAAGTTACGAGGAGGCCGGGCCGAATCAGCTGCTCATCCACAAGGCCTGCTTTCGCCGCTATTTCTCAAAATGGAGTACAGTTTTCCACCATAATTTGGGAAACAGAGCGTGCCACAAATACAGCAGTCTTGCCTCGCCTGGGTAAATAATATCCTTGTTTCTTGACACACCCTTGTCGATAGCGTTAACAATTTTCTCTGGGTCTGCCAGGCGGCCACTCTTTTTGGCTTCAATAATACTACCTGGGGAGTCGGTCTCCAGAGACTGGTCAATTAGCGGTGTATTAACTGCGGGAGGGCACACCAGATGGATGTTTACACCCGATCCCCGGAGTTCATTCTGCAGTACTTCCACATAGGTGTTTACAGCAGCTTTAGTGGCGCAATAAGCGCCCATGTGGGGAACAAAGGCTTGCCCGGCAATGGAGCCAAAGGCAATTATCCGGCCTGATTTTCGCTCCAGCATTGAGGGTAATACTGACTTTATGAGATAGGTGGTACCGAAATAATTGATCCGGAACAGCCGCTCCATACTCTCGTGAGTTTCATCAATCAGCTTGTGGCTGGGCATCAGAGCTGCGGCGTGCACCATGTGATCGATGGGGCCAAGTGTTGCAGCTACTTCGGCAACTCGGGCGTCGACCTGTTCGGGGTTGGAGATATCGCAGTGAAAGCAGGTAATTCCGCGGCCCTGCTCGGCTGTCTCTGCCAAACCCTGTTCGTTAACGTCGAATATGGCCACCTTGGCACCGCGTTTGGCAAGACGCAGGGCAATAATGCGTCCCATGCCACTGGCACCTCCCGTTATCAGTGCTACCTTTCCGGTCATATCTGTCATGTGACGGCCTCTTTTTCGATTTTAGTAATGGCCGATTATACTGAGAGTAGCCGAGCGAAGCTGCAAGGCCCGATCCGGCCAGTTAAAGTGGCAGTAATTGACCGGGTAACTCGCAAGGCAGCCGATAGAATCTGGAAATGATCAGCCAACCCACGGGCTCTGAAAGTGTAATCTACACCTGGATATACTTCAGTGGCAGGGCTGTTTGGTGAATTACTCTGCGCAGTTCAAAACTGGAGTGGACACCCGTTACCCCTGGAATTCGGGTGAGTTTGCCAAGGAGAAATTTCTCAAAGTACTCCATATCGGGCACCACTACTTTGAGAAGATAGTCTGCGGCCTGCCCAGTCACCACACTGCATTCCATGACTTCGGGGAAGTCCCTGACCTTGTCTTCGAATGTATCAAACCGGTCGGGGGTGTGGCGATCCATGCTAATGCCGATATAAGCGGTGAGTTTGAGGCCAAGTATAGATTGGTTCAAAAGCGTAACATGGGAGAGGATGATGCCCGACTCCTCCAGCCGCTTTACTCTACGAGAGCAGGGGGTGGGGGAAAGTCCCACCTTGTCTGCCAGCTCCAGGTTGCTAATTCTGCTATTGCGCTGCATAGCTTCAAGTATGCGGCAATCTGTGCGGTCCAAATTCATGCGTAGACCTCATTCGCTATGTTCAGGACTAAAGTAGTCAATATCACTAATATAGCATATTTATTAGAGATATATTGCACTGCCAGGTAATTATTGCGCCATATTTGCAATCACTCACTCCCAGCGAAAAGCTATACTATTGCTACGGCTGACAGATCACCTGCCGCGCGGCCTGGGCTATCACTCAGGGAACGCGCATTAAGGCACAGCTTCAAAAGAGCGCGTGTATAGGGAAACCTGGCAGGTGGCAGCCTCTTAACCAGTAATGGTGTTAATAGCGGACAGGATACAATGAGTAAATTCGATTATCGCAAGTATCAACCCCTCCAACCATTGTCTATGCCTGACAGGCGTTGGCCGGACAGGCAAATCGAGCAGGCACCGTTATGGTGTAGTGTCGACCTTCGCGATGGCAATCAGGCTTTGGTAGAGCCGATGACAGCCCAGCAAAAATTGCGCCTCTACAACCAGCTGATCAAAATTGGTTTCAAGGAGATCGAGGTGGGTTTCCCGGCGGCATCAAGCCATGATTTTGCGTTCGTTCGGCAGTTGATAGAACAAGACAGGATTCCCGACGATGTCACTGTCCAGGTTCTTACCCAGGCCCGGCCCGAGGTAATCGAGAAGACATTTGAGGCACTCAAAGGAGTTAAACGAGCGATAGTTCATGTCTACAACTCAACCTCAACTGTGCAACGAGAACGGGTTTTCGGACTGGATAGGGCGGGTATTATTAATATTGCTGTTGAGGGTGCCAAATCGGTCAAGGCGTGTGCTGCCCGATATCCGGAGACCGACTGGGTCTTCGAATACTCCCCCGAGAGCTTCACGGGAACAGAGCTGGATTTTTCGGTAGAGATCTGTGATGCCGTTACGGCTATATGGAGCCCTACTCCGGATCGCCCTGTTATTCTAAATCTTCCGGCAACGGTTGAAATGAGTACACCGAATGTCTATGCGGACCAGATCGAGTGGTTTTGTGATCGGGTGGCAAACCGAGAGAGTCTGCTGATCTCGGTTCATACCCACAATGATCGAGGCTGCGCAGTGGCAGCAGCGGAATTGGCGGTATTGGCGGGTGTTGATCGGGTAGAGGGTACTCTGATGGGTAATGGTGAGCGAACCGGCAACATGGACATCGTCACCATGGCCATGAACCTGTACAGCCAGGGAGTGGACCCCGAACTCAAGCTGGGACACATGGATGAAATCATCCAGACAGTTAGAGAGTGCAGTCAACTCCCCGTGCACCCACGGCATCCCTATGCGGGTGAATTGGTGTTTACCGCATTTTCCGGGAGCCACCAGGATGCGATCAAGAAATGCCTCGCTAGTCAGCGCGAGCAAGACCTCTGGGAAGTGGCATACTTGCCGATTGACCCGAAAGATATCGGTCGTTCTTATCAGGAAGTAATTCGTATCAACAGCCAGTCTGGTAAAGGCGGGGTAGCTTTTGTCCTGCAGCGGGATTATGGGTTGGAATTACCGCGCTGGTTACAAATCGATTTCAGCGCTGCGGTACAGGCCTATGCGGAGGAATATGAAACGGAGGTGGAGTCTGAGGCCATCTATCAGTTATTTCAGCAAACCTATCTGGAGACCAAGGGAAAATGGGAGTTGGGGAACTATAAAGTGAGCCGCGAGGACGGCGTGGACCAACTGCAAGTCGATATTAATGTGGGCGGAGTCAGTCATAGCCTCAGCGGCTCTGGCAACGGCGTGGTAGCCTCGTTTATCAACGCCATGCAGGGTTTTACCGGTAATCAAATTGTGCTCGTAGAATACAGCGAGCACGCGTTGGCACAGAGTGCCGACGCGGAGGCCATTTGCTATATCCAGCTGAATATAGATGGAAACCGCTACTGCGGTGTGGGTCGCAGTCACGATATTATTCAGGCCTCCTTGAACGGCATATTAGGGGCCATTAACGGCGCTGTCAGCCGGCGGCATATTGTTGCAGCCTAGTGTGCCTCGTCACCTACATCGCAATATTATTATGAATCGATGGGGATGAACCCGGTTGTAAATGATCGACAAGGCGGAGAATAAGCATGGTGACAGTGGGGCAGGCACCGACCTTAGACCAAATCCGGGAAGCGCAAAAACGCATCGCCCCCTTTGTTCACAGAACCCCTATTTATAGCAGTGAACTGTTGAATGCGCATTGCGATGCTCATCTGTTTTTTAAATGTGAAAATTTGCAGAAGGTCGGCGCTTTCAAGGCCAGAGGAGCTATTAATGCCGTGTTTAGCCTGTCTGAACAACAGGCATTTCGCGGCGTGGCCACTCACTCCTCTGGCAATCATGGGGCCGCATTGGCCATGGCAGCCGGCAGGCGAGGAATTGCGGCTCATATAGTTATGCCCGATAACGCACCGGCAGCCAAAAAGGCCGCTGTCGCTGCATACGGTGCCACCATCATTACTTGTAAACCCACGCTACTAGCGCGAGAGGAAGCACTGGCTGAAGTGGTGAGTCGAACCGCTGCCCATGTAGTACATCCCTACCACGATTCACGGGTTATTGCCGGGCAGGGCACGGTTGGACTGGAAATTCTGGAGCAAGTAAAGGAACTCGATGCCGTTCTGGTTCCAGTTGGTGGTGGTGGCTTATTGGCAGGGGTGGCTATCGCGGTAAAAACGATTAATCCGAAAATAGAGGTCGTGGCAGTGGAGCCCGCTGGTGCGGATGATGCATTTCGGTCATTTGGATCGGGGCGGCTTGTGACCCAGACCAGCCCGGACACCATTGCGGATGGCTTGCTCACCAGTTTGGGTGAGCTAAATTTCGAAATTATTCAAAGTCATGTAGACACAATTATCACAGTGCAGGATGCCTCGATTGTGGAGGCAATGAAGCTTCAGTGGAGCCGCTTGAAAACGGTTGTGGAGCCCTCCGGCGCAGTGAGTTTTGCCGGCGTATTGGAGCATGCCGACCGCTTCTGTAACAGACGCGTGGCAATTGTAATCAGTGGCGGAAACCTGGATCTGGATAAACTGCCCTGGCAACAATAGTATAAATTAAACGGAGAGTGTGCTAAAAGTGGGGGTAGTGTAAAGCGGTAAAAGAGCAGTCTGACAATGCGTGGTCTATAGGAATGAACAGGAGTCAGACAACCAAGGGACTATCTCTCCTGACCCGCTTTAAGCAGGATGTCAGAGAATCCCTTACTGGCGATACTCTCTATTCACAGGCAGTCGGTGACTCAAGTCAACTGCAACAGAATCAGACGATGACCAGTAAGGCTTATCGCTATATGTTGCTCTGTTTTACTGGCATTCTTGTCCCGTTTATATTCCACTATTTTTATAGCGCAGACCCAGTCGTCGGTTGGGCTGGTGTGTTGCTATTGGCCGTTTTTGTCGCCAGCATCTGGAAACTGAATAAAACGCAGCGGCCTCTGGCAGAGCCCGCAATACTGGTGTCTCTAGTGCTTAGTTTGGTCTTTTTTTCAGTTTCTCGAGGCCAGACCTATAGCCTCTATTGGTGCTATCCGCTGCTGGTTGTGATACCGGTATTATTAAGCTCAAACTGGGCGGTGGTGCTGGGTGTTATCAACGCTTGTTTTGTATTACCGGTGGTGTTGACGCGATTTGAGCTCAGCGCGGGCTTCACGATTTTCTTCAGTATGGTACTTACCTGGCTGGTGAGTGCCTGGTTGATGTATGTTGTGAAGGAGCAATCCCGCTACCTCACAAGAGTGGCGGTGACAGATTCTCTCACCGGGGCCTACAATCGGCGTTATTTTGAACTGCAGGTGCAGGATGCACTTGAAATGTGGGGGCGGTATCGGCGGTCCGCCACACTGTTGTTAATCGATGTTGATTTTTTCAAGCGAGTGAATGATAAATATGGTCACTCCAAGGGTGACGAAGCCCTGAAAACAGTGGTCAGATTAATAACGGCGCGAGCACGCAGTGTCGATGCTGTCTGTCGTTTTGGAGGAGAAGAATTCGTGGTGATGCTGCGGGAGACTGGTATCGATAACGGCATGAAATTTGCGGAGGATATTCGAGCCATGGTGGAAGCTTCCGGTATTCTGCCTGAGGGCACGCTTACAATTAGCATCGGGGTCTGTGAGGTGAAGGATGTCGTCGATGCGGATCACTGGCTCAATATTACTGACGCTGCCCTTTATCGCGCAAAGCACAATGGCCGAAATAGAGTCGAAAGAGCAAGTGTCGAGATTGTAGGACTGGAGCCGAAGGCCAAAACGGTGCCAGAATGGCGCTAGCCCCAGCGTTCCAACAACCCACATGCAAACAGACAATTGGCCGCTGTTGGACGGGTTGCCCATCCCATTTTCACTCGATTAGCGAGGTCATCAACAGCAGGCCGAATTTATACCTGGCAGGGGTGATCTGGTGTGAGACTCCCTAAACTCAGGTTGAGCGTTGCTTTCACCCTGCTGATGTCAGGCTGCAGCAGCACCGCATTTTTGTATAATCGCCTGGATTTTCTCCTGCCTTTGTATGTCGATGATTATGTCGAGCTTAGTCGAGAGCAGAAGCAATCTCTCGACCGAACTCTAAATCCCTTTCTCGAGTGGCACCGCAAGGAAGAGCTACCGCGCTATCGGGAATTTCTGGGGCGATTGGAGGAGAGTCTTGACCGGCCCTTGGTTATGGCGGATGCGGAATGGATTTTTGGAGAGGTTGAGGTAGGCTGGCAGCGCCTGGAGAAGGAGGCCTTACGGTGGATGCTGGACTTGGGAACGCGTCTTTCAGAGCAGCAGATAACAGTGTTTCTGAGCGGCCTCCGAGAAAGACAGCGGGATCTTCAGCACGAATACCTGCCACGCACTGACCTGCAATTCAGGGAGGACAGCTATGACAGCCTGATGGACAACTTCGAGGATTACCTGGGTAGCTTGAATCATGATCAAAGAACGGAATTAAAGGAAGCCAGCTCAGCGCTATTGCGAATAGATGTGCAATGGCTGGAAGAGCGATCCTCCTGGCTCACTAAACTGGAGGTACTGTTGCAGAGAGAGCCTGGTTGGCAAGATAGACTTACGGAGGCGGTTGTATCCAGACAGGAGAGTGCGCCGGCTCAGTACAGGGAGAGCTATGCACAAAATATAACTATCATCAAGGGCACGATGATTCGCGTTCTAAACAACCGAACTCCAGAGCAGGACCGACGGCTCAGGAAGAAGGCTGTTCGTTTAAAGCGAGATCTGAATAAGCTTGTTCAATTGGCTGGCGAAAGTAGGGTCGCCGGGTTGGATTAATCCAGAAGCGATAAATCCCTGGTGGCACCCCTGTCAGCACTGGTGACCATTTTGGCATAGACTTTAAGTGCGGCGCTTATTTTTCGAGGCCGGGTCTCGAGCGGCTGCCAGGCTTTGTCTCCCCTCGCATCCATAGCCTTCCGGCGAAGCGTTAGCTGTTCGTCGCTAAGGGCTACATTAATACTTCTCGCAGGGATATTGATCTCAATAATATCACCAGCTTCTACCAGGCCAATTGCTCCGCCTGCTGCGGCCTCAGGAGAGGCGTGGCCTATTGACAGGCCGGATGTACCCCCAGAGAAGCGGCCATCCGTTAGCAGGGCGCAGGCTTTGCCTAGTCCCCTGGATTTCAGGTAGCTTGTGGGGTACAGCATTTCCTGCATTCCCGGACCACCGCGTGGGCCCTCGTAGCGGATTATAACGACCTCTCCGGGTTTAACTCTTTCTGCCAGAATATCCTCAACTGCGGCCTCCTGGCTTTCGCAAATAAAAGCCGGGCCAGAAAACACCAGACAATCCTCGTCTACACCCGATGTTTTGACTACACAGCCGTCCAGGGCAATATTACCGAATAATACAGCCAGCCCACCCTCCTGAGAAAAGGCGTTTTCCAGTGAGTGAATACAGCCGTTTTCCCGGTCGTTATCCAGACTCGGCCAGCGTGTGCTTTGGCTAAATGCCGTTTGAGTCGCAACACCTGCTGGTCCAGCGCAGTAGAAATTTCTGACATCGGGGCTGTCGGTACGCATTATGTCCCATTTATCCAGCGCCTCTCCCATCGTTTTACTGTGAATCGTTGCACAATCGGTGTGCAGCAGGCCTCCACGATCCAGTTCCCCCAGGATGCCCATTACACCGCCAGCACGATGAACGTCTTCGATATGGTATTGGGTTGTGCTGGGGGCCACCTTGCAAAGCTGTGGCACCTTGCGTGACAGCCGGTCGATGTCGGCCAGGGTAAAGTCCAGCTGTGCTTCCTGTGCCGCTGCAAGCAGGTGCAAAATTGTGTTGGTGGATCCGCCCATGGCGATATCCAGGCACATGGCATTCTCAAAGGCCTGCAGATTGGCGATATTGCGGGGTAGGACGGAATTGTTATTCTCTATGTAGTAGCGGTGACACAGCTCGACAATAAGTTCACCTGCGCCCAGGAACAGTTGCTCGCGATCGGCGTGGGTTGCCAGAGTAGTGCCATTGCCTGGAAGACTGAGGCCCA
>JABHWT010000185.1 GCA_018657645.1 Halieaceae bacterium
ACCACCCAGTCAAAACGAACCCCGGGGATTGCCCTGGCCGCATCCCCAAGCGCCGGTAAGGTGTGAATAATATCCCCCAGAGATGACATCTTTACAACTAATACCCGCACTACTGTTTGCTCCTCGCCAATAGTGCCTCCAGTCTATCAGCTACAGACTGCGGCCGTGTATCGAGCATGCAGCGATGATGCCCTAGTGGGCATTGCCTTTGAAAACATGGGGCACAGTCCACCTCTGGCACCAACGTATCTGCAATGCGGCTCAGCGGTGGGGTAAACCCGGGAGATGTTGGACCATAAACCACCAGCACAGGAAGCTGCAGTGCCGCAGCGATATGCATTAGCCCCGAGTCGTTACTCACTACCGCCGCAGACAGCGATAGCAAATCCACTACCTCCGCTATGTCGGTACGTCCGGCAAGATCAAAACACATTGATGATTCGCCACAAAGCACTTTTATTTCCCTGGTCTGAGCCTGGTCACCGGCCGAACCGAATAGAACTACCTGCCAATCAAAATCCAGGTAGCGCCTGGCTATCTCGGCAAAATACCGGGGTGGCCAGCGTTTTGCCGACCCAAATTCAGCACCGGGACAAAGAGCCAGAATCGGCTTGTGCGAGGCCAGACCAAACCTGTCGCGACTGAACTCTGCCTTATTTTTATCAATCGCCAACCTGGGTGAGGGCAATTCTTCCGGCAGCGAATCATTCCCATCCAGGGCCAGCGCCACAAATCGCTGAATCATCTTCGGATAACGCTTCTCGTCAAGCTGCCGCATGTCGTTCAATAAACCATAACGAAGTTCCCCACGCCAACCGGTTCGCCTGGAAATTCGAGCAAAAAAGGGGATTAAAGCCGATTTGAATGAGTTGGGTAAAAGAATTGCCTGGTCATAATGGCCAGAGCGCAACTTTCGGCCCATTCGAAGGCGCGCACCAATGCTCAGATCTCCGTGGTTTAGAGGCAGAGCTATGCTCCGGCGAACCTGTGGCATACGTGCCACAAGGGGCTCGCTCCATGGGGGTGCAAGCACATCAATAGCAACACCTGGACGAGACTGCTTAAGGTAAATATACAATGTCTGCGACATTACCATATCGCCAACCCAGGACGGACCAACCACCAGAACATTTTTAGGATGATCGTCCATAGCGGCAATCAGAGGCGCCGGCTCAATATATATCTCAGGCTACCGGCGCTCGCCACTCACTGTTCTGACTGCGATTGCCTCGCACGGAATCAAAATACATCGTCTGTAGCTTCTCGGTCAACGGGCCGCGGCTGCCACTACCTATAGAGCGCCCATCGACTTCACGAATGGGTACAACCTCGGCCGCAGTTCCAGTGAAAAAGGCCTCATCGGCTATATAAACCTCGTCTCGGGTTATTCGTTTCTCTCTTATCTTATAGCCCAGCTCTTCGGCCAGGGTAAATATCGTCGCTCTGGTTATACCATCAAGACAGGAGGTGAGGTCGGGTGTATAAATAACATCGTCTCTAATAATAAACACATTTTCTCCACTGCCCTCGGCAACGTAGCCCTCATTATCCAGCATGAGAGCTTCCTCTGCACCGCTGTCCAGCGCCTCCTTAAGCGCCATCATCGAATTAATGTAATTGCCATTGGCCTTGGCTTTACACATAGTGATATTCACATGGTGGCGTGTAAAGGAAGAGGTTCGAACCTTAATACCTCGAACGCGGGCATCGGGATCCATGTAAGAGGGCCACTCCCAGGCAGCAACCATCACATGCGTCCTGAGGTTATCGGCTCGCAAACCCATGCCCTCTGAGCCATAAAAACACATGGGCCGCAAGTAGCCCTCTTCGAGGCCATTGTCCCGCACAACCTTGCACTGCGCATCATTCAATGTTTGTTTATCAAACGGCACGTCCATAGCCAGAATATGGGCCGAGCGAAACAGCCTGTCGGTGTGCTCCTTCAAGCGAAAGATACAGGTACCCCTATCCGCCGTATTGTATGCACGCACACCTTCGAATACTCCCAATCCATAATGTAAGGTATGGGTGAGCACATGCACTTTTGCCTCACGCCAGGGTACCATTTCTCCATCCAGCCAAATAAGGCCATCGCGATCGGACAAATCCATCGCACTACTCCTGTTCACTTCGTCGTCAAGTATCTGTCTTTTCCGGCCCAAATAAATGCTGCCACTTGGCCGTAACTGCCACCCTGAAATCGGCAAAACGGTCTAAGGGCGCAACATCTGGCTGTTGCTGCAAGGAAAGTTGATGGGCAGCGGAGCGGTAGGCGAGATATGCCTCTGTGAGCACTTCACTCTCCCGCTGCTCGAATAAGCCTTGCTGGCTCAATGTCTCAAGAATACGTACATTATCCGTCCAGCGGGCTAACTCTGGAAAGTGGTGAGACCATGCCAAGACTGTGTATTGCACCATAAATTCGATATCTACGATACCTCCCAAGCCTTGTTTTAGGTGAAATTGCCGATTTTCTATCGCCGAAGCGGGCAGTAGATGCCGGCGCATCTTCTCTCGCATCTTTTGTACATCCCGAACCAGGTCAGCTTCGTCGCGCTCTCTGCATAGTACTTCCTGGCGCACTGCTTCGACCTGCCGGGCAACAACGGGATCACCGGCGACAAATCTAGCCCGTACAAGCGCCTGATGCTCCCATGTCCAGGCGGACTCCTGCTGGTACACTTTGTAACCCCCGATGCTGATGACCAGCATTCCCGAGTCACCGGAGGGGCGCAATCGCATATCCACTTCGTACAATTGACCCAGGTCCATTCTGGTCTCCAGTATATGGATAATACGCTGCCCCAGTCTGGTGTAGAACACAGTGTTATCGATTGTTCGAGTACCGTCGGTTGTCCCGCGAGGCGTGCCCCCATGCACAAAGACCAGATCCAGGGCCGAGCCATAGCCCAGCTCTATTCCTCCCAATTTACCGTACCCAAACACGGCAAAGCCCATGCCACTGCTATCCCGCCCCGGCTCGCCGTACTTTGAAACCAAATCTGCCCAGGCTACCGTTACAACC
Organism: Halieaceae bacterium; assembly: GCA_018657645.1. Lineage (GTDB taxonomy): Bacteria > Pseudomonadota > Gammaproteobacteria > Pseudomonadales > Halieaceae > JBALVT01. The sequence continues at coordinate 3,026 of JABHWT010000185.1, forward strand.
TGCTGTAAAATCACTTCCGCTATCCAGCTGAGATTATCGCTCACCTGCATCAGTGGTAGTCGCCCGGTGATCTCACTGGCTGCGACGCGAAGAACCTGGGATGCCTTAAAATAACGCAGCACGTCCATCTGGGCTTCCAGGTCATCAATAGCCAACCTTGCCACCTGTTGCCTTAATTCGTCTTGCAGGCGGTCTTTATCTGGCGCCAGATAGAGACTGGCTCGGTCGAGCAACTCGTCCAGTAAAACGGGGCTACGGCACAGCTGATCTGCGATCCAGGGGCTGGCACCACACAAAACGACTAACTCCCGAAGCGCCTGCGGGTTCTCCAGCAATAACATCAGGTAAGCACTTCGGCGCAACACGGCACTCACAAGCGGCAGGATTCGTTGCAGCGCGAGATCCGGGTTCTCGACCTCGCCGCAGGCTCGCAGTAGCTGTGGCATGAATTGCTCCAGCCGTGCCTTTCCCTGCGTTTGCAGGGTCATAACTCTGGAGCTGCTCTGCAAGTCCTGGAGTCGCTGCAGTGACTCAGGCGCCAGGAGAAACCCCAAATCGGACAATGTTGACGCCGTCAGCGCTTCTCCCCACAGCGATGAGTCTGCAAGCTTCTGCTCCTTCCCAGCTTCGGGGGTGGCAATCAGCTGCTGGAAATGGCCCGCCACTCGCGAGCGATGTTGGTCCAGATGTTCCCTGTACGCCTTCCAATCGCCGTAGCCCATGATATGTGCTATTGCTGCCTGAGGCAGCGGGTCT
>JABHWT010000253.1 GCA_018657645.1 Halieaceae bacterium
CTGATCAAACGGGCAATTTTGATCGCAAAGCGGCTTATGGATTGCCTTCTTCTCGCCCATTCGCCGACCCCGCCTCCTTCGACATAGCGACTGCCTACCACTAAATCGACCGTCTCGTCTCGTGCTTCTTCCAGCATATGGGGCAAAATGGTCTCGTCGTGCTGCCCGTCGGCGTCCATTACCGCCACGTAGGTAGCAGCAGAGGACAGCATTCCCTCGATACAGGCCGAGGATAAACCCCGACGCCCAATTCTTTGTAAACACCGGACCCGGCTGTTTGAGGCGGACATGCTGCGAATAATGTCGGCGGTGCCATCGGGCGAGTCGTCGTCTACAAAGATGGCCTCCCACTCCACACCCTGCAGCGCCTGCTCGAGGCGCTGTACCAGCTCTTCCACATTCATCGATTCATTAAATGTGGGGATAATGAGACTCAGCTCTTTCATGGCCTGATGGGCTCCGATAGAGGTTTCTCTCGATACTGCGAAATAGGCCCGGTGACAAATGAAACGCCCCGATAGTCTTGCTCACGCAGTTGCCTGTACCGATCCGATAACACAAAAATGCGATAGTTGAAATACGAATAGCGGGTGTTGCGGTACAACCACTCATTGTAGTCAAAAACCGATCCAGTAAGCTCGGCTGAGGACTGTATCTCTGGCTCTACAACCGAACTGGCAATCGGTCGCGTGCTGGTAGCGGCGGCATAATAACACCCCGCTGTTGCCAGAGTGGTGACAGCCACAATCATCACCAACCCCTGGGGAAGGCGCTGCCCCGAATCCGGTAACAGGGCTAGCGTAACAAATAGTAGTGGCAGTACCACCCGGCCACCGGGGTGAATGAGACCAAAAAAATTGTGCGGCGCCACCAGGTAAATAACTACCAACAGCACTGCAAAATAGTAAAAAACTGCGGTATTTCGCTTTTTGTGTCCCAAGGTGTAGTTCGACCCCTGGCCATGTAGCAGTACTCCAAGCGTTATCAGGCCCAGCGCAGCAACCACCAGACCATTAACCGTCACACCCGTCCAATACAACCAGGGGTAGTGCTCAAGCAGTGCCGTTCCATCGACCAGAATGAAATTTTTGAACGGCCCCTGCATTACCACCATACCGGCTTTGTAGAGCGCCGCCTCTAACCAGCCACTCCAACTTGCCTGGGCCACAGGAGTCACCGCCTCTGCGAAAAAACGCCCCGCCACAAACGCCAGTGCCAGTGCCGCAGCGGGAACCAGGCCCACAAACTGTCTGGGAGGATAGCGGGCGACGAGCACACCCAGCACAATCAACAGGCCAAACTGGAGAAAAATTGCGGCATGGGATAAAAACAGAAGGATGCCAAACACCGCTATGATCCACGCAGGGCTATGATGGTCGTACACCGTCAGAAACCATAAGAACAACAGTAACCCAGTTTGATAACTGACAAAGCCATACCAGAAAAAGCTGGAAAATGCAGCGAGGCAAACAATAAGAACCCAGGCGAAGCCGGCTTGCCGGGGGTCACTAAAATACCGTTTTACAAAGGCGGCGGCGACCCAGAACCAGGCCACTATATGAATCGCCAGATACAGCTTGCCCACCAGAATTGGCGGCAACACAACATGCATAGCCGCCATAACATAAAGTGCCAGGCTATTGGGTACCGGGTAATGATATAAAGAGAACTGTTCTACCGACTGGGGATCGGTGACTTTTTGGGCAAGTATTGCCGCCTGGTAAAGCCATTCACCAAAATCATGCAAATAAATAGACGGCGCGATGGCAAACGAAGCAATAACAAGCAGTCCGCACAGACCGCCGATCGATAGGGCAATTCTCATAACGCGTCACGCACCGCATAAAGGGGCATCATAATGACGAGGGCGTGGATCATGCGACGTCGCATCCCCCGGACAGTTGCCGGCCCCGCCAGCAAAACTCGATACGTTGAAGCTGCTGTTTACTCTTATCGAAGCCGCGCCATAGCTCACCATAGCTCTGCCCCACCACCGGGTGCAAATGCGCGGGCGCCAGTTCCGCCAGGGGCTGCAACACAAAGGCATTTTGCAGAATCTCGGCCCGAGGCAGGGTAATTCCTGCCTCTTCACCCACCCTGTCGTCGTAGGTCAACACATCGATATCGAGCCGCCGCGAACTAAAACGGGAGGCGTTTTCAAGACGGCCATGTTCGAACTCCACCTGGCGCAATTGGCGCGCCAATTCGCCTATCTCCAGGTGAGTTTCAACACCCACCACCAGGTTAAGAAAAGGTTGCCCGTCGAAACCAATAGCGGCGCTGTCGTATACGGAGGAGTGCGAGAACTCTCCAAACAAATGCTGCAGGGCATCCAGCCCGGCGCCGATATAATGCTCGCGCTCGATATTGCTGCCCACTCCCAGAAAAACCTGCGCCATCAAGGATGTTCTCCACGCTCGATCACCACACCGACGTCCCTGGCCCCGGCAATGGCACCCGGTTTTGCGATTCGCAGCCGTAGCCATGGAACGTTAAATTCCTCGAGGATCAGGGCCGCAACCGCTTCTGCCATCGTCTCCACCAATTGGAACTCGCTGTTCTCGATAAAAGAGATCAGGCGCTGGGCCACATCGGCGTAATTCAGGGCATCATTAATATGGTCGGTACCTGCAGCCCGTCGATTATCCGATGCCATTTCAATATCAAGAACCACGCTCTGACGCGTGGTTCGCTCCCAATCAAAAATGCCGATGATGGTGTCAATGCGCAATTCTCGAATAAACACGGTGTCCATTCAGGTGCCAACCTCCCTCTGCGGCAGCGGCGGCAACTCCTCCATTGGCCAGCGCGGCCGCACCGTCGCCTCTACATCGTCTACCTGCCCCGCCTGCAACCGCTGGGCACCGGCGTAGGCTATCATTGCTCCGTTGTCGGTACAGAACATGGGCGCGGGGTAAAACACCCGGCTTTTCTCCTTCGCCAGTGCCTCCGACAGCTGCTCCCTGAGACGCTGATTGGCACTCACACCCCCGGCAATGACCAAAGTCTTCAGGTTCTCCTGACGCAGCGCGCGACGACACTTGATCACCAACGTGGCCACCACCGCGTCTTCAAAGGCGCGGGCAATGTCGCACTTGTCCTGCTCGGTTAGCGCACCCGCTTCCCGGCACCGGGCGACGGTATTCAGGGTGTAGGTTTTGAGGCCGCTAAAACTGAAATCCAGCCCTGGCCGATTAACCATTGGCCGAGGAAAGTCAAACCGGTCTGGATTACCCTCCCCTGCCACGCGGGCTATATGTGGACCACCGGGATAGGGCAGGCCCAGCATCTTGGCTGCCTTGTCGAAGGCCTCGCCAGCGGCATCATCCAATGACTCCCCCAGTAACCGATAGTGACCAATACCATCCACCCTCACCAATTGGGTATGGCCCCCGGACACCAGAAGCGCCACGAAGGGAAACTGTGGGTGCTCGTCCTCCAGCATTGGGGCCAGTAAATGCCCCTCCATATGGTGCACCCCCAGTGCCGGAATGCCCCAGCCCCAGGCCAGGGCCCTTGCCAGGGTTGCCCCCACCATTAACGCACCTACCAGGCCAGGCCCTGCGGTGTAGGCAATACCCTCTATATCCGCCGCGTCGCAATCTGCCTCGGCCAGAACCTGGGAGATCAGCGGCAGGGCCTTGCGCACGTGGTCGCGAGAGGCCAGCTCCGGTACCACGCCCCCATATTCGGCGTGCACCGCAACCTGGCTGTACAGGGCATGCGCCAGCAGGCCGCGCCCGGTATCGTATACCGCCACGCCCGTCTCATCACAGGACGTCTCCAGCCCCAAAATCAACATATTTCCAGTCTCGTACCAGCCCAGTGCCAGAGCACCGTCAGCCTATGGGCGCATGATAATGTAGGGTCGAGCCCGGAGCCAGCCAAACCACAGAAATTTCACCCCCGGGAGGCTTTGCAAAACACAGTAGATCAGTATAGAATGCGCGCCCTCTATAGTAATGGCCGGTTGCGCTTGATATTTCGCACTGGTCGGCAAACGAAACAGGTATAGGTAATGCCAGCAATCAAGATCAAAGAAAACGAGCCGTTTGACGTGGCCCTGCGTCGGTTCAAGCGCTCTTGTGAAAAAGCGGGTATTCTCGCCGAAGTTCGCAAGCGCGAGCACTACGAGAAGCCCACCACTGTACGCAAGCGCGCATCCGCCGCTGCTGTGAAGCGTCATCTGAAGAAATTGTCTCGGGAAAACCGCAAGCGCGTTCGCCTCTACTAGGCACGCCCGCTCATGAGCGACCACGCACTCAGAGACACCATCAAGGCGGCCATGAAGGCGGCCATGAGAGCAAAAGACAAACCCCGACTGGGTACCATCCGTCTGATTATGGCAGACTTCAAACGTATTGAAGTCGACGAGCGAATCGAGATTGACGATACGCGCGCTCTTTCTGTGCTGGACAAGATGGTCAAGCAGCGTCGCGACTCCGCCACCCAGTACGAACAAGCGGGCCGCGATGAACTCGCCGCCCAGGAACTGTTTGAAATCTCCGTAATTCAGGAATACCTGCCCAGTCAATTGAGCGAGGCCGAATTGATCGAACTCGTTGACGCCGCTATTGCCGCAAGCGATGCCAGTGGCATGCAGGCCATGGGCGCGGTGATGGGTCAGCTCAAGCCACAACTACAGGGCCGCGCCGACATGGGCGCCGTCAGTCAACTGGTAAAAGCAAAACTCACCAGCTAAGCAGGTCCCCAGGGCTCACAAAGCCGGGCTTTGTAACAATCCACACTAAACATTACCCGTCTGCCGTGGTTCAATACCCACACTGATTGACTGCCACCAATGAAGGCAAAAAACCCCGATGGCTGGACGGATACCCCAAACCTTTATCGATGACCTGATAGACCGAGTCGACATCGTCGAGATTATCGATAGGCGGGTAAAATTAAAAAAGACCGGCAAAAATTACTCTGCCCGCTGCCCCTTTCACGACGAAAAAACACCCTCGTTCAGCGTCAATCAGGAGAAGCAATTCTACTATTGCTTTGGCTGTGGCGCCGGCGGTAATGCCCTCGGCTTTCTGATGGACTACGACAACACCGGCTTTCCCGAGACGGTGGAAACCCTTGCGACCAGTGTCGGTCTGGAGGTACCACGGGAACAAACCCGGCCCGGCGCACCACAGGAGGAGCAAAGCAATCGCGAGCTTTACGCGGTGATGGAGCAGGTGGAACAATTCTACCGGCAAGCACTACGCAACCACGCCAAGGCAACCGGCGCCGTTAACTACCTGAAGGAGCGCGGTCTCTCGGGCATTATTGCCAAACAATTTGGGCTGGGATACGCGCCCCCCGGCTGGGACAACCTTCTCACGGCCCTGGGAAGTTCCGATGGCCAGCGGGCCCTGCTGCTGAAATCTGGCATGCTGGTTCAGAATGAGGCCGGCAAAATATACGACCGCTTCCGCGATAGGGTGATGTTCCCTATCCGCGACCAGCGCGGCCGGGTCATTGCCTTTGGGGGTAGAGTACTGGGAGATGACAAACCCAAATATCTCAACTCCCCCGAAACCGGCATATTCCACAAGGGGCGTGAACTATACGGTTTGTACGAGGCCAAGCAGTCCAACCGGAAACTGGAGCGTATTCTGGTGGTAGAGGGCTATATGGACGTTATTGCCCTGGCCCAATACGATATTAACTATGCCACAGCCACTCTGGGAACAGCCACCAGCAAAAACCACCTGGAGCGAATCTACCGCCTATGCCCCGAAGTCATTTTTTGTTTCGACGGCGACGAGGCCGGACGCAAGGCAGCGCTGCGTGCACTGGAGGCCACACTGCCCTGCATGGAGGATGGCAGACAGGCCCGGTTTCTATTCCTGCCCGAGGGCGAAGACCCGGATACGGTGGTGCGCGGGGGCGGTACCGCGCACTTCGAACAATTACAGAGCGAGGCCATGGCGCTGGAGGTTTTCCTGTTCGAGACAGTGGCCACGGGGATTGATACCGACAGCATGGACGGTAGAGCTCGCCTCAGCAAACGGGCCCTGCCCTATATACGGCAACTTCCCCAGGGCATTTATCGCCAGCTGATGTTTCAATCACTGGCCGAGCGCACCGGGCTGGAGGTGGCAACCTTAATGCAGCTGGAGGCCCCGCCCCCACCTCCTCAGCCGCAGGAAGTGCCAGTTGACGAGGACTTCGAAAATCTGCCCGGTCATCAGTCTCAACCCAGGCAAAGAACCCTTCGCCGGGAGATAATGGGAGGTTATGCCAGCAATGCCCACGCAGCAATCGCCTTGCTACTACACCAGCCCGACATCGCCCGCCTTGCAGACCCCGCCCAGCTCGATGAACTCGAGGGTGAAGATATCGGCCTGCTACGGGAGCTTCTGGACTTGCGGCGACGGCGTCCGGAATCCAATACTGCCATGCTGCTGGGCCACTGGTATGACACGCCCGAGGGCGACCTGCTCAGCAAACTCGCCGGCCAGGAGCGACTCATCCCCAGAGACGGTATCGAACAGCAGTTTCTCGACACCATTACGGCACTGTCACAACTACCCCATCGCGCAAAACTCGAGGCACAGGTCGACAAACTGAAACTCACCAACTACGCTGAAGTAAGCGAGCTGGAGAAGCAGCGTCTGCGGGAATTACTGCAGCAAAAGCAACAGCGGGATGCGCAGCGCAACAAGAACCAGAACTAAGTTGAATGCCGCTTGAAACCGGCTCTTTTAGGCCCCATACACCGACAACGGTTATTACGGGTGGAAAATGACCAAATAATCACCCAAAAGTCGCGTATTTGCGGGATTTACGCCTAGTTTAGCCAATGCCAATCCGGTTATAATTGCCGGCTGTTTTTTTTACGCTCTATTTGCAAGGTATCTAACTACATGACTGACGTCGTACAACAACAGTCTCGATTGAAGAAACTCATCGGTCGAGGCAAAGAACAGGGTTACCTGACCTATGCCGAGGTCAATGACCACCTGCCCGAGGATATTTCCGATCCGGATCAGGTAGAAGACATCATTCAAATGATTAATGACATGGGCATACAGGTGTTTGAAGTAGCGCCCGATGTCGATGATCTATTGCTGACAGAAGGCGACAGTTCTGCCGATGATATTGCCGCCGCAGAAGCCGCAGCTGCCCTGGCCGCCGTCGAGACCGAGGCTGGCCGCACCACCGACCCGGTGCGCATGTATATGCGCGAGATGGGCACCGTAGAACTGCTCACCCGAGAGGGCGAAATCGTCATTGCCAAGCGCATTGAAGAGGGAATTCGCGAGTTATTGGCAGCGCTGGCCCATTACCCGAACTCAGTGCAGCGGGTTCTCGAGCAGTACGAACTGGTTACCAAAGAAGAAAAACGCCTTGCCGACGTGTTAGTGGGTTACCTCAACCCGGCCGATCATGTGCCCTCCGCTGCCGAAGTCGCCGCTGAGCGCGAGCGCCAGGCACAACTAACTGATGCTGATGACGATGACAGCAAGGAAGATACCGGGCCAGATCCGGTAGAAGCGAAGAAGCGTTTTACAGCCCTCAAGCGACAATTCAACAGAACAGAAAAAGCCCTCGCCAGCCACGGTCGCGAACACGCTACCACAGTCAAGGAAATGGCCAAGCTGGGCGAACTATTCAAGTTCTTCAAACTGACCCCCCGGGTTTTCGACCCGCTGACGGTAACAGCGCGACAGGCCCTGACCACAGTGCGGATGCAGGAACGCGAGATAATGCATATCGCGATCAAGGTCTGCGGTATGCCGCGCAAGGATTTTATAGCTTCCTTCCAGGGATCCGAGGCAGACCCGAAGTGGATCTCGAGGCAAACGCGTAGCAAGAAAGATCACGCGGTTAAGCTTGCCGCAGAGAAAGAAGTGATCCAGCGCTTACAGCGCCGAATTGCTCAGATAACAGCGCGTACTGGTCTCAGTGTCGCCGAGATCAAGGACATCAACCGCCGTATGTCCATGGGTGAGGCGAGAGCCCGCCGCGCCAAGAAGGAAATGGTTGAGGCCAACTTGCGCCTGGTGATATCCATCGCCAAGAAGTACACCAATCGCGGCCTGCAGTTTCTGGACCTTATCCAGGAGGGCAATATCGGCCTGATGAAGGCGGTGGATAAATTTGAATATCGCCGCGGCTACAAGTTCTCAACCTATGCCACCTGGTGGATTCGACAGGCCATTACACGTTCTATCGCCGACCAGGCCAGAACCATTCGTATACCGGTGCATATGATTGAGACGATTAACAAGCTCAACCGTATTTCCCGGCAGATGCTTCAGGAGATGGGCAGGGAGCCGACACCCGAGGAACTGGGTGAACGCATGGAAATGTCGGAAGACAAAGTGCGCAAGGTATTGAAGATTGCCAAGGAGCCTATCTCCATGGAAACACCCATTGGCGATGATGAAGATTCGCACCTGGGTGATTTCATAGAAGATGCCACGGTCCACTCGCCGGTGGATGCGGCCACGGGGCAAGGCCTGCAGGAAGCAACCAAGGACGTTCTGGCAGGCCTTACCGCCCGCGAGGCGAAGGTGTTGCGAATGCGGTTTGGCATCGATATGAATACCGACCATACGCTGGAAGAAGTGGGCAAGCAGTTTGATGTGACCCGCGAGCGCATCCGTCAAATAGAAGCCAAGGCCCTCCGCAAGCTGCGCCATCCGACCCGCTCGGACTACCTACGCAGCTTCCTGGACGAGTAAACTTCCATCAAACACCACGGCGCATTATAATGCGCCGCTCCTTTAGCGGGCCCATAGCTCAGTTGGTTAGAGCATCCGACTCATAATCGGCAGGTCGAAGGTTCAAGTCCTTCTGGGCCCACCATTTTCACAAGGAAATTATTACTCTATAAGCTCATAATGGTCGAAGCCGGGGCCCGGCGCGTTAAGTCCTTCTGCTACCGCGCGCCTGGGCCCACCATTTTCTTATAAATCATAGAGTTATAACTGCTTAGAGCGTCCGACTACGGGTACTGACTCATAGACTGGAGTCGGACGCTCGCAGATAGAACTCTACCCCATAGCTACCGTTTGGAAACAACTATGCAAATCATCCGCCTGATTCTCGGCAAGCTCATTCTGCTGCTCAACTGGGTATTCACCCCAAAG
>JABHWT010000251.1 GCA_018657645.1 Halieaceae bacterium
AGAAAGTAAATATCCAGTCCTGACTGGTTCCCGCCAGGTCATTGCAGAGCCAGTTGTACATGGCACCGCCACTGTCGCCGGGGCAGATATTGGTGTCCGGGTTTGCCGGTGCCAGGCGCGAGGTGTCGTGGGAGTCCAGCGCAGCAAAGTGAATGTTGGCAAAGTCGAAGGAGTAGTAGGCCTCGGTGCCGCTAGCTATCCCACCCGACTCCGCCGCGGTTGGCAGGGTAAAGGCGTCATAATAGGGGCCGGACTGGGTGGGGGAGTCCGAGGCGCCAAACTCATGATTGCCGGGTACGGGCCACAGTACGTGATTACGTAATACGTCTCCGAACACCTCAAACAGCCCTGTTGTGTACTGGGCGTCGGTGCCCGTGGTGTAGGCATTATCGCCCAGAATCAAGAGCAGATCTGCAGGGTTGCCACCGTTGCTCGACACCCAATTCAGGTACTGGTTCATGACCAGTCCGCCCTCGGTGCAACCGTCTGCACTCTCGGCACAGGCACCGGAGTCGCCTATCACCCAGATTCGCGTTCGCCGTTGGGTTCCCGCAGGGGGGGAAGTGTTGAAGTAATGAGCAGTATCGTTGCCTGCCAGTGTTGTGGAGGCGGATCCAACTTCGTAGTAGTACTTTGTAGCGGCGCTGAGTCCGCTGACCAATACTTCGTGTTCGGTTTTCAGTGTACCGTCATTGAGGGTAGTACTGAGGCCTCCGGGTGCCGAGCCGTAGGCTAGCCTGGTGGTGGTATAGCTATTAGTGCGCCAGCGGACAACCATGCTGCTGGGAGTACCCATTTGCAAATAGGGGCCGCGGGTCAAGGCCGCAGGGACTTCCAGCAGCTTTAGGTCAAAACTGATGTCTGAGCTGGCCAGGCTGTGCTGGTGAACCTCCACTGCCACCACATTGTCGCCGCTACTTAAAATGCTCGGGTCGATAGCGAATGAATGGAAGCCGGAACCATCGTCTGCTGCCACCTGCGCCAGTGTTCCTGATTCAATGGCCCCATCGGGCAAGTTATCGCGGATAACCCCGGTGCCATTGACATAGACTGCAGCGCCGTCATCGCGCTTTATAGCAAGTGAGAGCCCCTCTAAGGCGCCTGGGTCTGCAACATTAAAATGGTGCCGAAAATAATAGGTGATGTGTCCGCTGGTGAGTAAGGTAGATTCATCGCTTTCTCCGAACCCCAATTCAGCATTGCCTGAAGCCCAGCCTGAGTCGTCAAAATTGGAAGCTCGCCATGCACTTCCCTGATTGCTCCCATCGTCCAGGTAACGCCAATTCGCCCCCTGTGAGACAAGGTCGACAGCCAGAACCCTGAACGGAGAGAGTGCCAGGAGTAGAGCGATTGCCGCCACCGCCGGCTTTTCGGTCCGGGTGGTAGTGTAAATCACGGTAAGCTTATCCGGGCAGCCTGCTCGGGTAGATCGGCCAAGCTACTGAGGATGGACGCTTCTAGATCAGACATTGCAGGCGTCTGTCTTTTACGGGTAGAGAGGTGAGCCAACTCGGCAAGGGCAAGGTTGAAACTCTGTTTTGCATTCTCTACTTGTCCCGCCTGGGCAAGGATCTCACCGCGTTGGGCCAACCATGCCTCGGGCCTTGGTGCGGCATCGATAACCTCATTCAGGCGGGCCAGAGCTGCCCTCGTCTCCCCTCGACGCAATTCAAAGTCAATCGTGGTGCGCTGCAGTGTTAGTATCGGGCCCATTATCGCAATCCCCTCGTCGAGACCGCGTATTGCCACCTCGAGATACTGACTTCCCGCCGCGGCAAAGGCGCGTGCACGGGCCAGGTAATGGTCGGGTACAGGTATCGGTTGCTGTACAATTGTCAGGTCGTATTCGTGGGCCGCGTCGAGTGGGCGCTGCAATTGAATGAGTGCTCGGGCGCGAGCTTCGTGACCCTGGGGGTGAATTGGTTCGAGTTTGAGTAAATAGCGCAGCGAGACCTCGGCCTCGAGGGGGCGAGCGGCATCCAGTAGCACGAGGCCGCGGAAGTAATGTGTACTAGCATTCCCGGGCGCCAGTTGATGTGCCTCGTCCAGGTCACGCAGGGCGGCGTTAAAATCCCCATGCCGTCGGTGTAGCTCTGCAAGCGCAAGCCGTGGCTGTAGTGCAGTGGGGTGATGCGCAATGGATTGGTTAGCGGCGATAATCTGGTCGTCTAAACTGTTGTGAGCAGAGACTTCCAGCCCAGTGGACAGCGCGAGGATTACGAGCATCCACGCCAGCATCTGTCTGGACTCTTCACCGAAACACATGGTCAACCTTTAAGCCATCGCATGGAAGTTCAGGTAAACTGTAACGCCTGCTCGGGATTGGCGCAATATGTAGTGAATGTGAGGCGCGACAGGCCAAAAAAAAATGATGCCAGCCTCGACAGATTCGACTTCTACTGATGAAGCGCTTAATGTGGGTTTGAAGGGGCCAATATCCGACAACAGAGGCCAACTAAGTGGCGCGTATAGTGCCTTCCGTGCCATCAAATCCCCAATACCGAATGTGTTTGAAAGTGCCCAGGGCGATTTTGATTATGGTTTTCGCCTCGTCGCTGGTCAGGCAACCTTCTCTAATTTCAAATAAACCCAGGTAATCGCTAAATCCTGCTACCATAATCCCTGATAAGTCTGGCCTGAGAGAACCTGCCCAGTCGCTTATCAGCCAACTGCACTCAAAGTCGGAGCAGGTCTTTGGTCTGGTCTCGTAAATTGTGCAGCCCGTTTCACAAAGGTGCTGGCATGGCTCCCTCGCAGCTTTGTTTAACTCATGAATATTGAGAAGCACACAACATTCCCTGCAATCTCCACAGTTATTCACATTTTCTCCAGTTTCGCATTACCTGTTTATGCCAAGTATATAGTCAGCCAAGCCGTGTAGTATATCGTTAATAGTATTCGAGATCTCAGTCCTGGAGCATTGTAGGCCTACAATAGTCACCAATTACTATTGAATGCGGGTAGTAATCGATGACTGCCTCAAGCGCAGTGGGTGATTGCGGATAGCGCATTGTCTAGGGTAGATTGGGTGCCTAAGGCGACGTTGTATGCTCTAGAGCAGGTTGACAACAGTCAACGAGGCACAGAACCTGTATTTTCACTCCCGGTAGCGGTCCGTTAATGGAATAAGCGTGTCATTAGCCCACTGTCTGGACGGGCACAAAGTACGACCTACAGTCGCGCATGAAACCATTGAAAGTATGGAGTCGAAACAATGGATCAAAAAGACAGAGGCTGCGTTTTCTTCAATTTTGGAAAAAAATGCATAATCCAACTGCACGTGTGCATGTATTCTCTGAGGCAGATATATGATGGCCCCGTGACATTGATGCTGGATGACACGGCCGATCAGAGGACCTTAGCTGAAGAAATGAGGCGCTATAAGGTTGATGTTCTATGGTTTGAGCTTGCTAACTTTAACCACTCATCTTTGCGGGGTCACTTGTTTGGTATGAGCCCCTATAAAACGACCCTGATGTTTGATTCTGACCTGCTATTTGTGCGGTCTTTTGATGAACTGTGGGAGCTTACGGAACAGCGGGGTATACTCTTTACAAGGGCTTTTTACAATCCCTATGGATTAAATGGCACCGCAAAAAACTATAAGTGGAGGTGGGGGCCTCGGATAGATCATCTGGACGAAACAGCGCCGCTTCTTTCAGATGAAGAGTATACGGCGTCCAGAAAAATGCTGTTAGAAGATGGCATTGATGTCAACGTGGGCGTAATGGGGTATTGCAGGGGAAGGGGTGATGCCTTCATGCGCGATTACACCGGCAGACTCGAAAACGCTGTGGACAAAGGTATGACCGGCTTTGTTGTCGATGAGATGCTGGCAATGGCCCTGTGCCACAAATATCCACACAATCTGGTCAGCGAAAAATGGAATTGCCCCGCGGATAAGTACTTTCGGAAAATAAATGTCGAAGAGGCAAACATCCTGCATTTTTTCGCCGATGGAGCCACCGTAGAGTGCGGCATTCTAGGTAGAAAGCCCGGTACCCAGGCCGGGGAAATGTGGTTTTCGACGTTTACAGATCTGGTAGGCAAAGTGGATTTAGCGCATTGGTACAAATACGACATCGCGCTTATTGGTAACTGGTATGGCTATGAAGGGTATTTTAAAAACGAGTTTTTAAGGTTTGCCCGGTACAGGTTGAGGTCCCTGGTTCTTAAGTATCTGAAAAAATGTAAACGCCTGTTGGGGTTTGCTGTTACATCATTCGCCCGGACCTGATCTTTTTCTCTTTAGAGCACAGATTGCCGACGATCAGGCGATGAAGTAAACAGACTTTGCAGTCGAGCCGACAATCAACGCCCCTACTGTGATGCGACCCGCCTAGCGGAAACCCTCTCGGGGGTAGGAAATGAGTTTGCAATTAAGTAGACTACCAGTCAGCAAATTCTGACCTGCACAGGCACAGTGGGCTGTTCAATGAATGACAATAATTCTAAAACCGCTGTTTTCCAGCAAAGACCCTTGACCCGAGCGGTGAAGGCCACTCTGGGCGTAGTTGTGTTGGCCACTCCCCTGCTGACATTTCCCGGTAGTACCCAGGCCGTCGTTGCGATAACAACACCTGCAACCAGTGAACAGGTGGTTAACAGCGAAACCAGTTCGCAGCAATGGAACCCTTGGGTTGCCATGGATAACGACGGTGATTTTGTGGTGGTCTGGCAAAGCTATGGGCAGGATGGGCCAGATTATGGCGTTTATGGCCAGCGATATAATGCTGCAGCTGTACCCCAGGGCCCTGAGTTTCAGGTAAATACCTACACAACGGGACACCAGGATGATCCGTCAGTAGCGATGGATGCCGATGGTGATTTTGTGGTTGTCTGGGAAAGCGGTGGAAAGGGGGCCCAGGATGGGGAAGACGACGGCATCTATGGCCAACGATATAACGCCGCTGGCACGCGCCAGGGCAGTGAGTTTCGTGTTAATACCTACACAACACAAGATCAGAGCGATGTGCAGGTGGCAATGGATGCCGCTGGTAATTTTGTTGTGGTCTGGGAGAGTTATAATCAGGACGGGGATGATGAAGACGTCTATGCCAGGCGCTATAATGCAGCTGGAATTGCGCAGGGCTCAGAGTTCCTGGTTAATACCTACATGTTGATTTGCAGCAAATATTGATCCATTTGATGCGTATATTTGCGGGTTCAAATGACCCACATCCATACCAAAAAACGCTGTCATGCCAAAGTCTCGAGGCAATCTAGGTGGGTCACTATTTAGCGCAAACGGTGGGTCAAATCTGGATGCAATTCAACAATGTACCCAAATATTGCCCCCAGGTGATTGCATCGTGGGTGCTCTTTGACTAGAATTGCCCGCCTTCAATCTTGAGGCCCAAATTTGATGGCCAATATAGTGGCCCAGAATGGCGCCTAAGGTTGATGGAGGTTAAGCAGG
>JABHWT010000241.1 GCA_018657645.1 Halieaceae bacterium
TGAGGGTGGTATCCAGGGGCGTGGAGGTATGATTACCAAGCTGCGGGCAGCGCGCCTTGCGGCCCGTTCCGGTACTGAAACTATTATCGCAAGTGGGCGAGATCCACACATTGTCGCCTCGGTAATATCGGGCGAGAACGTGGGTACCTGGCTACGGACCGGAAAGAGGCCTCAGACAGCACGCAAACAGTGGCTGGCTGGTATGGTACAGGCTCAGGGTAGGATCGATCTTGACGATGGCGCAGCACGGGTCTTGCGGGAGTTAGGGGGCAGCTTATTGCCAGTCGGGGTTAAGGGAGTGCATGGCATATTTTCCCGCGGTGACCTGGTGTCTTGTCGCGATAGTAATGGGCGTGAAGTCGCGCGGGGTCTGATAAATTATGACGCACAGGAGGCCGGCCAAATCATCGGCTTACCTTCGAGCAAAATACAGGGTGTACTGGGATATCAAGGTGATGATGAACTCATTCATCGGGACAATCTGGTTCTTTTCTAACAACAAAGCCGGCATAGTGCCGGCTCTCTGAATCTGTTGTGAACGGCGAATTCTGATTGAGCTATTCGCGGCCTCTGCTCAAGCGGCGGAAGAGAGCGCCTTAACTTGCGCATTGAGGCGACTCTTGTGGCGAGCGGCCTTATTTTTGTGCAGGATGCCTTTATCAGCCATGCGATCTATCACGGGAACCGCCGTGCTATAGGCCGCCTTGGCCTCATCTACATCTCCAGCGTTTACGGCTGCTACGACCTTTTTGATCACTGTACGTACCAGCGAACGCAGGCTGGCATTGTGAACGCGCCGCTTTTCTGCCTGGCGAGCACGCTTCTTTGCTTGCGGAGAGTTAGCCACTGTGTGTTACCTCGTTGGAGATCAAAATTCAGGAGGCGCGATTATTCACATTAAGGGGTCTATTGTCAACCGATTTCGGGACTGGAAATGGGGGCGATACTTAGATCAGAAGCCGACTATCTGGAGTCGGGACTGGTCTGCTGAAAATCGTGGGCTAGTGGCATTGAAAACTAGGGTATACTAATGCCTATTAGTTATTACTTTAGTCTGCACAGGGAGCACCAAACACATTGCGATGAAAGATGATATTGTAACCGAGCCTCCAAGGACCACAGCTCAGAGAATACTGGATGCTGCCGAGGACCTGTTTGCAGAGAAGGGGTACCGTGCAACGTCGCTGGGGGACGTTGCCGATGGCGTGGGAATCCGCTCCCCCAGTCTCTATAACCACTTCAGAAACAAGGAGGCACTTTACGCGGCGGGACTGGAGCGTTTGTTGAGTGATTTTACCGCACCTATGGAGGAATTGAGGCGCGCACCGGTGACCTATGAGCGAGTGGTAGAGTGGTTGGAGACCATCGTTCGAATGCACCACGCCAGGCCGAATCTCGCTCGTCTCCTGCAGCATGCAGCATTGTCGGGGGGGCCCCACATCAACGAGATAATTGATCGCCTGTTTCGTCCCATGTTCACCTCGGACGATGTAATTGAGGGAGAGAAAATTTCGCTTTTCAATGACCCCGGGCTGCAGCCATGGGCGGTTATGGCATTTAATAATCTCGTTATGTCCTACGTCACTATGGCACCGATGTACCGCGATCTCCTGGGCCAGGATCCCTTCAGTGAATCGGCATTGGAGAACCAACTTAACCTTATCAAAACCCTGTTACGGGCAGTATTTGAGTACAGGACACATTAGGGCTCTATGCTGATACCTGAAGCAATTCATATATGGCGTACCGCCGACGGTGACTACCATGCCGAGTGGCAGGTCAGTCGCCCGGATACCCGAGTCAATATTGAGCCACTATCGGACTCAGTTGGTGTACAAGCCCACCGTGTTTCTTTGGAGGCAACCTGCGCCCGGGTAACGGGCCTTCCGACCAGCAGCAGACACTCTTTTCGCCTCTGTGATCAGCACGGAACGGAGGCAATAGTGATGGAGCGGAAGCTGGGTATGCAGGGGACACCGAATTTCAGGGATTTTGGCGGTTATCGTACCCATACGGGTCGCCAGGTCAGGTGGGGTCACCTCTTTCGCTCCGGACAGTTGGGCAGCTTGAGTTCTCAGGATGTCGGGCTGTTGGCCAGCCTTGAGCTCGATTTTATTTGCGATTTCAGGCAACTTGAGGAGCAGCAGAGTGACCCAAGCAAGCTACCGACCCACAGAGCACCAAAAATACTGAGCTTGCCTATCATTCCTGGTAGCAATACCGAGTTCTTCGAGCAGGCACAGTGGCCTGCGGGAGGCCCGGGTGCGATGTTTGACCTGATGATCGACATCAATCGGGATTTTGTTGAGGTTCAGAAGGATGCCTACGCAGGCATGTTCCGGGAAATTCTCGAGGTGAGCGATGCACGGTTCCTTGTTCATTGCACTGCGGGAAAAGATCGCACGGGTTTTGCCGCAGCAATAATTTTACTGGCACTCGGAGTTCCGGAGAAGCAGGTTATGGCCGACTATATTTTAACGGCCCGGTTTTTTAGCCCCAGCAACGAAGTTGATCGATTACGGCACAAATATCAGTTCGATATGCCA
>JABHWT010000111.1 GCA_018657645.1 Halieaceae bacterium
GCAGCCAACCCATTTGCGCCGCCTTTCGATTTCCGTCCCCTGCGCCTGGCAAAAAAAGTGGCCGCTGGGGCACAGTTTGTGCAGACCCAATATTGCTATGATGTTGACATGCTGCGCCAGTACATGTCCCGGGTTTGCGATATGGGCCTGCATGAGAAGGCCTTTATTCTACCGGGTGTGGGGCCGCTTGCATCCGCAAAATCGGCACAGTGGATTCGAACCAATGTGGCGGGTGTACATATTCCCGATTCGATCATTGCCCGCCTGGCCGGTGCCGACAAC
The DNA here is from genome assembly GCA_018657645.1 of Halieaceae bacterium. Taxonomy (GTDB): domain Bacteria; phylum Pseudomonadota; class Gammaproteobacteria; order Pseudomonadales; family Halieaceae; genus JBALVT01. Next base: position 283 of record JABHWT010000111.1, read on the forward strand.
CAGAGGCAGGAAGGCGTGGATATTTGCGTTGAATTAATACAGCAGATCCGGGAGATCGAAGGCGTTCATGGTGTGCATATTATGGCCTATAGGCAGGAACACTCAGTGCCTGAAATCGTTAAGCGCACCGGCGTACTGGGTGGAAGAGTGCCGTGGCACCCCGGCCTCTACGATGAGTCCGCAGCCATTGAAGAACGTGTTGGAACGCACATATGAAACAAACGGAGGGTAAATCATGACGACAACAGTGCTCAGTTCGGCTACCAGAGAGGTTAAAATAGGCTTTAATGAGCCATTTGTGATTATTGGTGAAAGGATTAACCCCACCGGGCGTAAGATACTGGCAGAGGAAATGAAAGCGGGTGATTTTTCCCGGGTTGAGTCGGATGCCATAGCGCAGGTCGCAGCCGGCGCCCACATGCTCGACGTCAATGCCGGAATTCCACTGGCGGACGAACCGGCCATACTGGCTCAGGCAATAGAGTTGGTTCAGTCGATTACCGATGTACCCATCTGCATTGACTCGTCAATTATTGAAGCGCTGGAGGCAGGTCTGGTAGTTTATCAGGGGAAGCCACTGGTAAATTCAGTAACCGGCGAAGACGAGGTCATGGAGCGGGTATTGCCGCTGGTCGCAAAATACGGCGCAGCGGTTGTGGCCATATCAAATGACGAAACCGGAATATCCGAAGACCCGGATCAGCGCTTTGATGTCGCAAAGAAAATTGTCGAGCGCGCTGCAGACTACGGTATTCACTACAGCGACGTGATTGTCGATCCCCTGGTAATGCCCATAGGGGCTGTTAACAGTGCGGGCAAGCAGGTAATGCATCTGGTACGGCGTTTGCGCGAGGAACTCAAGGTCAACACAACCTGCGGAGCCTCCAATGTAAGCTTTGGTCTGCCCAATCGCAATGGCATTAACAGCGCCTTCCTGAATATGGCCATAGCGTCGGGTATGACCTCTGCGATTACCAGCCCGCTGCACCCGGAGGTTATGCAGGCAGTGCGTGGGGCGGACGTAATAATGGGGCATGATCCAGATTGTGCTAACTGGATTCAAGCCTATCGCGAGCCATTACCGGCCGGTGGGGAAGGCGGTGCTCGGGAGGGACGCCGTCGCCGTCGTCGCAAAGCCTGATCGGTAGGAACAGCGCTATGTCTGGCAGTAAAGTCAAGGTTGTCTTTACACCCTCCGGGCTACGGGGCAGCTTTGAGCGGGGCACTCCTTTACTGGATGCAGCCCGCTCTCTGGGGGTTGATATAGATTCCGTTTGTGGCGGAAGAGGTCTGTGCGGGCGCTGTCAGATTCTGTGCACCGAGGGCAGGTTCGAGAAGCATCAATTGGTGTCGGACGCGAGCCATCTCTCGCCATTTTCTGAAACGGAGGAACGTTATTGCACGCGTAAAAAGCCACTGGAAAAGGGAAGACGGCTTAGTTGCCATACTTTGCTTGAAGGCGACGTGGTTATCGATGTACCACCCGCCAGCCAGGTGCATCATCAGGTCGTGCGCAAGGATGCCGAGCACCGCGACATAGAGCTGGACCCGGTTGTACACCTTTACTACGTTGAAGTGGATGAGGCCACTATGCTGGAGCCACGGGGCGACATGGAGCGCCTTCTGGCCGCAATGGAGCGCGACTGGCAGTTGGCCGGGTTGCAAATGGATTCGTATTTATTGCCGGGATTGCAAACGGTACTGCGCGAGGGAAAGTGGGCTGTCACGGTTGCTGTGCATCGGGGCGATACTATTATTGCCCTGTGGCCGGGTTTTCACGAGCAGGCATTGGGCCTGGCTGTGGATATTGGATCCACCACGGTGGCCGCGCACTTATGTGATCTGACCAGTGGAGAGGTGCTTTCTACGGCCAGTGCGATGAATCCCCAGATCCGATTCGGTGAAGATCTGATGAGCCGGGTATCCTACGTCATGTTGCACCCGGAGGGTGCCGCGGAAATGACGGTGGCTATTCGACAGACGATAAATCAGCTGGCCACCCAGGCTACCGCTGAGCTTGAATTGGCTCCGCAAGACGTGCTTGAGTTGACGGTGGTCGCCAACCCCATTATGCACCACCTGTTTTTAGGTATGAGTCCACTGGAGTTGGGCGTTGCGCCCTTCGCCCTGGCATTGGACTCCGCATTTGAAACCAGGGCGACTGCGCTGGACCTTAATCTGCACCACGGAGCGCGAGCTTATGTACTGCCCTGTATCGCCGGGCATGTGGGTGCAGATACCGCAGGAGTAATCTTGTCGGAGCAGCCGCAATTGAGTGACCAGATGAGCCTGCTGGTAGATGTGGGTACCAACGCGGAAATTGTGCTGGGAAATAGCCAGCGCCTGCTGGCCTGTTCCAGCCCTACGGGGCCTGCCTTTGAGGGAGCCCAGATCAGCTGTGGTCAGCGGGCGGCGGTGGGTGCGATTGAGCGGGTGCAGATAAATGCCCAGACTCTGGAACCACGTTTTAAGGTGATAGGTTGTGACCTGTGGTCCGATCATGCGGACTTCGCTTCGCGAACCAAAACCAGCGGCATCACCGGAATCTGTGGCTCAGGCATTATTGATGTAGTCGCCCAGATGTTTCTGGTGGGAATTGTCAGCGCCGAGGGCGTCATCGATGGGGGCCTTGCCGAAAAATGTTCCTGTATTATCAGCGGTGGCCGCACCTGGTCGTATAGACTTTACAAGGGTGATGCAGACATTGTAATCACCCAGAATGACCTGCGTCAGATTCAGTTGGCCAAAGCGGCTTTGTACGCAGGCATAAAACTGCTGATGGACAAGATGGATATCACATCGGTCGATCGCATAAGGCTCGCCGGCGCCTTTGGTAGCCATATCGATGTAAAACAGGCCATGGTTCTGGGTCTGATTCCAGATTGTGATCTCGAGCATGTTTCCTCCGCCGGAAACGCCGCTGGCACCGGGGCTCGCATAGCATTGCTGAATTTAAGTTCGCGACAGGATATAGAAGCTCTGGTGACCCGGATCGAGAAAATTGAGACCGCAGTGGAGGACAGCTTTCAAGCGTATTTTGTGGCCGCCATGGCCCTTCCTCATAGCAATGATGATTTCCCCAAGTTGTTCAAACAGGTATCTCGGCCAGACTCGCGAGCGACGTCAACCGAATTGGCCGGGGGTAGCAGGAGACGTCGTCGTCGAAGCCGGGGCACCTGTTAACGATTGTGCATTGCGCTATTCTTGCGAAGCCATAACAAGCACCCTATAGTGGGCGGTTTCAGGCTCTGGCAGGACGATGAACGAACCCACAATAACTGGTTCGACAAAACAGTCGGTTCACCCGACGCGTTTTGGCTTTTTGCTATTGCCGAATTACACCATGATTTCTCTGGCTAGTGCCGTCGAGCCATTGCGAATGGCGAACCAATTATCGGGCAGGATTCTTTACAGCTGGTTTTTGATAACCGAGGATGGGGAGGCCGTAGCGGCCAGCGATGGTATTAGAGTATTACCGGATGGTTCAATGGATGCGGCCCTGCCGCTGGATGTATTGATTGTTGTGGGTGGCATTGATGTCGACCAGAGTTATAGCCGCAGGCAAATCGAGTGGCTCAGGTTTGTGGATCAACGCGGCGTGCAATTGGGCGGAATATGCACGGGCGCGCTGGTGCTGGCCCATGCTCAACTGCTGGACGGCCGAGAATGCAGCGTACACTGGGAATCTATGGTTTTATTGCAGGAATCGCACCCGAAGGTACAGTGCAACAGCCGTTTGTTTACCGTTCAGGGCAACCGCATTACCTGTACCGGTGGGACGGCGCCGCTGGATATGATGTTGAATATTATTGGCAAGGCTCATGGCAAGGCGCTGGCGCACAGTATTTCCGAGATGTTTATCCTGGACCGGATTCGAGACCAAACCGATAATCAGAGAATACAACCACGCTATTCCTTGAGTGTTGCACCGCCTAAACTGGTCGAGGCAACCACATTAATGGAGGCCAACCTCGAAGAACCGTTGGCCTTGCTAGAGCTCACAGACCTGGTGGGGCTCTCCCTTCGGCAAATGGAACGTCTGTTCAAAAACAATCTGGATTGTTCGCCCTCCCGCTATTATTTGCTCCTGCGCTTGTATCGCGCCAGGCGCCTGTTGAAGCAAACATCCCTACCGATTGTAGAAATATCCGCTTCCTGCGGCTTTGTTTCGAGGCCCCATTTTAGCAAATGCTACAGTAACCACATGGGGCTTAGTCCCAGGCAGGAGCGAGCACAAATCACCGCAAATAAAGAGGGCAGTCCAAGTCGTTCTGAGGATATCAAGCTGGAGTATCAGGATTGAATATTGACAATAACAGTTCAGGTAAACGATATTTCCAACTGGCGGTTATTATCGCTGCAGCCGGCGCCATCTACCCTTTGCTGTACTTAAGGCAGAACTTTGAGGTTTCTATCCTCGAGTCTTTTGGTATCAGCCTGACCCAGTTGAGCCAATGTTACGCCATGTTGGGTGTTATTTTTGTACTCACCTATGTCCCCAGTGGTTATCTGGCTGACCGTTTTTCAGTGCGCTGGTTGCTGTCTTTTTCCCTGGGGCTGACAGGCCTGCTGGGACTGTGGTTTTCTACCATGCCCTCGTTTGCGGCGCTTAAGGTTATTTTCGCGGGTTGGGGCATTGCCACAGGATTAACCTTTTGGTCGGCACATATCAAGGCAGTTGCCCTGTTGGCACGACCACACGAGCAGGGACGTTTCTTTGGCATTCTCGATGGCGGCCGCGGCTTGTTCGAGGCACTGTTGGCGACTATTGCCGTTGCCTGGTTTGCCTATGCCCTGGAAACCCAGCAGGATTCAACAAAACAGGCTCTACTCGAAGTGATCTATCTCTATGTTACCGTGTTGCTGGTGCTGGCGCCGATCGCATTCTTTTCACTCGCCGATGATCGCCCGTCACAGGCCGCAGAAACTGTCGAGGGAAATTTTGTAGCCGACTTATGGCAGGTATTGAGGCGCACTGAAGTATGGCTGTGCGCGACTATTATCATCTGTGGGTACCAATTGTTCTGGGCTACCTATTCTTTTTCGGGTTATCTCCAAAACACCTTTGGTGTGACCGCAGTGACCGTGGGTTCAATTACGGTTGCCAAGCTGTGGATGCGTCCCATCGGCGCTGCAGCAGCCGGGTTTGCCGGGGACTTTCTCGACCGGCAACATGTGCTGACGGTATTACTGGTACTTGCATCGCTGGCCCTGGCGGCCATGGCCTATTTGCCAGAGACCGCCGCTATCCCCTTGTTGCTGACGGTGGTGTTGCTGGTTGGAATCCTGACCTATGCCGTGCGCGGGGTGTATTGGGCAACATTGGACAGTTGTAATATACCAGACAGGATCAAAGGCCTGGCGATTGGCATTATTTCATTGGTAGGTTATTCGCCGGATATCTATCTCCCGCTAATCAATGCAGAACTTCTGGAGGCCTACCCGGGCCGCAGCGGCTATATGATTTATTTCCTGGGTGTGTCCTCCCTGGGGTTGGTGGGTGCGGTGGCAGCCTGGCGACTGGGGCTGAGGGTTAGAGCGAGGGCATGATGGAAGGTCAAACAACTGGAGAGGTCGGAGAGTAGTATGCGTAGAGTATTGTTCGCTGTATGGGTGAGCCTTGTTAGCTCGAGTCTTGGAGCCGGGCCACTGCTATCTGTGTCGCCGGAGAGCGTCGGTTTTTCAAGTGAGCGATTGCAGCAGGTTTCTCGCTACACCCGCGATGATGTGGCGGCGGGTAGGCACGCCGGGTTTGTCACCATGGTGGCGCGGCATGGCAAAATCGTGCACTTTGATGCGGTGGGTCGCTACGGTATCGACAATGACAAACCCATGGCCAGGGATACCCTGTTTCGTATCTACTCCATGACCAAACCGATTACCTCGGTGGCCTTGATGATGCTGTACGAAGAGGGTGCATTTCAGATGAATGACCCGGTTTCGAAGTATCTGCCCGCATTGGCCGACCTGAAAATCTATGACCCGTCGGGCGACTACCGAACCGCAGCGCCGATAACTATCGAGCAGTTATTGACACATACCGCAGGACTTACATACGGCTTTCGTGCGGACGATCCGGTAGACAAGTTGTATCAGGACAGCGATCTTCGCAACAGCAAAAACCTGAGCGAGTTTATCGATCACCTGTCGCAACTACCCCTGCACTATGAACCGGGTACGCGCTATCACTACAGTGTAGCAACCGATGTACTAGGGGCGGTGATTGAGAAAATCAGCGGAATGTCGTTGGATGTTTTTTTTGAGCAGCGAATTTTTAAACCCCTGGGTATGAACGACACATTCTTTTCTGTACCCCGGGATAAACTCTCGCGGCTGGCCACTAACCACCGCTGGGATGCAGAGGCGGACAGCTTGGCGCTGTTGCCACCCCAGAGCAGTCGCGAGATAACCGATGTCACCTTTTTTTCCGGTGGTGGCGGCCTGATCTCCTCGGCCATGGATTATATGATTTTCTGTGAGATGCTGCGCCGGGGCGGAGCCTACAATGGAGCGCGTATTCTTGGACCAAAAACCGTGCAGTACATGACGATTGACCATCTGACGCCCGAGGTGCGTAATCGCGGGGCCGATGAATATCCCGAGTCCCATTTATACCCCGGACAGTCCTTTGGACTGGGTTTGGCAGTCATTCTTAATCCGGGTACAAGCGATGTAGTATCTTCCCGGGGAGAGTATTCCTGGGGAGGTGCCGCGGATACCAAATTCTGGATCGATCCGGAGGAGGATCTGGTGGTTGTTCTCATGACCCAATTGATGGGGTCGCCCTGGCCTACGCGCTACCAGATGAAAGCGGCTACTTATCAGGCGTTGACCGAATTGGGGGGGCGGTAGAACCAACTGCCGTAGAACCTCAGCATGCCGTCGGCGATAGGCTGCTTCTGGTCCGCGTTTAATCAATGCCTCTAATCGTATTCGCTCATATGTTGTGAGTTTTACCACACATCGTTTTTTCATTATCATACTCCTCAACAGCTTAGGCTTGCCTGTGTTCACCCGGATTAGTCGTTTGAATGCAGAAACCCTCGTCAACTAAACCCCATTTAGGGTTGGCTTCAGTGACTGGTTTATGTAGGGTTGGCTTTAGCCAACCGGTCCATGTAGGGTTGGCTAAAGCCAATCACGTAATCCTCTGCTAACACCAGGCGTATCCAGGCAATGACAGAAACTGAAACCGGTGCCTACAAGGCAGCCCTAGAACAGGTGCAACGCCTGTTGCATGATCGCGAATACAAGCTTGCGCTTGAGCAGGTTGATGCCATTCTGGAAGTGCATCCCGGGGATGCCAAAACTAACTTCCTCCGGGCTGTTGCGCTGAGGAACCTGGGGCAACTGGACGAGTCAATCTCGCTGTTGGGTGAGTTGGCCAAAGTAACCACCGGGATAGCGGCCGTGCACCAGGAATTGGGCATTACACTGCATGCTGTGGGGAAGATTGATGATGCCATCGATGCGCTGCGTGCCGCGCTGGCAATTAATTCCAAGCTCTCCACCTGCTGGCAGCTACTGGGCCAGTGCCTAGTGGCCGAGGGTGAGGAAGCCGAGGCCGAGGAGGCCATGCGCCGTGCCATTGCTACCTCCCACACCCACCCCGGGATTCTCAAGGCGCTGGACCTCGTGCGGGAAGAAAAATACGGTATGGCCGAGGGTATCTGCCGGGACTACCTGCAACGCAAACCTACCGATGTTGCAGTGGTGCGCCTGCTGGCTGAAATCGGCCTTAAGCTGGGCGTGCGGGATGATCCGGTCATTCTGCTGGAAGACTGTCTCCGGATGGCCCCGGACTACCACCTTGCCCGCCACCCCTACGCCA
>JABHWT010000266.1 GCA_018657645.1 Halieaceae bacterium
AACAGGCTGTAGCGAGGGAAGCCGAAGGCCGGGCGATGGTGTCCAAAACAGCTAACCTTTGCAGCCGTCTCCAATGTCTAGTAAAAAAGTAGCATTTCCGGGGGCCGGCCATCCGGGGGCCGGCTCTCGGATGGGCACTAACTACGCAGGGCCGCGTTTTCGGAGTCGTAGGGCGATTCTTCGATTACAGTGGCCCGGTAGCGCTGGCCGAGGATTTCAATTTCAACCTCGACACCGATTTCCGCCAGTTCGGGGCGCAGCATGCCAAGGGCCAGGGATTTGTTTATGCGAAAGCCGAAGCCGCCGGAGGTCGCCCTGCCGACAATTTCTCCATTTTGGTAAATCGCCTCCGAGCCCCTGGCATCGGTGTCTGTAACACCATGCACTTCAAGGGTTGCAAAACGATTGTCAAAGCCGCGAGCCTGCCAGTCACTCAGCGCCTGTTTGCCGATGAAATCACAGGCTTTGTCCAATCGCACGAAGCGATCCAAACCGGACTCCAGAGCGGAGTACTCGATGGACATTTCACGGGGGATAAGGCGGTAGGATTTTTCCAGGCGCATCGAGTCCATCGCGCGAATACCAAAGGGCTTGATATCGAACTCGGCCCCGGCCTTCATCACCTCATCAAAGATGTAATTCTGCATTTCGATGGGGTGGTGCAATTCCCAGCCCAACTCACCGACAAAGTTGACGCGTAATGCATCTGCCTGGGCATAACCCACGTTGATAAACTGCCCCGTCAACCACTTGAAGTTTTCGTTGGAGAGGTCGGTGTCAGTCAGTTTCTGCAATACCTGCCGAGACTTTGGACCGGCAATAACCAGCACTCCCATCTGAGTCGTAATTTTTTGGAGCTGCACCTGACCTCCAGCGGGAAGGTTCTTGTAAAGGTAATCCCAGTCGTGGCGTTCCATGGCACCGGCCGACACCAGGTAGTAGTCGCCCTCTCCTTTCTTGTAAATTGTGAACTCAGCTCGTACCCCTCCATTTTTTGATAACATGTGGCATAGCCCAACCCGCCCAATGCCCTTGGGAATATTGTTGGCCATCAGTGAATCCAACCACGCGCCGGCGCCGGCGCCGGTGACCGTAAACTTCGAAAAAGCGCTCATGTCCAGCACACCGACCGCGCTCTGTACATGGAGACATTCCCGACCGACAAAATCAAAGTAATTGGAGCGTCGGAATGAGTTCTTCTCAACAATGCGACCATCTTCCAGTGCAGGCGAATGGTTACTGTTAAGAAGGCAATCCGCTTTATTGAGGTCTGTTTCTGCTAGTGAATAATCTGCCGGTACAAACCAGTTGGGGCGCTCCCAGCCGTAAACCTGGCCAAAAACTGCACCCAGATCCTTCATTCGGTCATAACAGGGGGAACGCTTCAACGGGCGCGCTGCGCCTCTTTCCTCGTCCGGAAAATGGGTTGTGAAAACATTGGCGTAGCACTCTTCATTCTTGGTGCGAAGGTAACCACGGGACGCGTAGGGCCCAAAACGGCGCGGATCGACGCCCATCATGTCGACCGTTGGTTCGCCGTCGACGATCCACTGGGCCAGTTGCCAGCCAGCACCACCGGCAGCTGTAATGCCAAAGGAGTGGCCCTCGTTAAGCCAAAAATTCTTAAGTTCCCAGGCCGGACCAACGATGGGGTTACCATCGGGAGAATAGGCGATTGCTCCGTTGTATATAGTTTTAATACCAACTTCGCCGAAGGCCGGTACCCGGTTAATACAGGCCTCGACATGGGGCATTAGCCGATCTAAATCCGGGTTAAACAGCTCGTACTCGGAATCGCCAGCGGGTCCCTCAACATAGCAACAGGGTGCACCTTTTTCATAGGGACCAAGAATCATTCCACCGGCCTCCTCCCGCAGGTAATAACCCGCATCGGATTCGCGTAGCACACCCTGCTCTGGCAGGCCCTTCTGCTTGCGGGCCAGGATGTCCGGGTGCGCCTCGGTCACCAGATACTGGTGCTCAACCGGAATCACTGGAATATCTAGACCTACCATCTCTCCGGTCTTGCGGGCAAAGTTCCCGGTACATGAAACGACATGGCCTGCGGCTATATCACCCTTATCTGTCTTTACAATCCAACTGTCATCCGCCTGTTGTTCAATGCCTGTCACCGTCGTGTTGCGATATATTTCTGCGCCGCGGGCACGGGCACCCTTGGCCAGCGCCTGGGTCAGGTCGGCCGGTTGTATATAACCATCATCGGGATGCTGAATTGCCCCCACAAGGCCCTCGATGTTACACATGGGCCATATTTCCTTGACCTGGTCGGGCGTAAGAAATCGAACATCCACGCCCACTGTCTGTGCCACACCGGCATAATAGCGATACTCATCCATACGATCTTCACAGGTGGCCAGGCGTATATTGGAGACAACCTTGAAACCCACATCCTGACCAGTCTCGCGCTCCAACTCGTGGTAGAAATCGACCGAGTACTGGTGCAATTTCCCAACCGAATAGCTCATATTGAACAGCGGTAACAGCCCGGCAGCGTGCCAGGTAGAGCCCGACGTCAACTCCTTACGCTCGACAAGCACTACATCTGTCCAGCCTTTCTTCGCCAGATGGTACAAGGTCGAAACACCCACCACACCACCGCCAATCACTACAACTTGTGCACTATTTTTCATTACTGTTACCCACATCAACCAGCGCCACACGGCGCAATCATTGTAACGACATACGCAATCGGATCACATCCGACCCTCGTTTATCTACTTTGCCACTCGTCCCTGGGCACTCATCACCAGACCACCGCTGGCATCCACTACCCACAGCTCCACCTGTTCGCTATCACAGCGCCCCTGAAGAACATACGCCCCGGTGTCGAGCATTGGCCTGATCCCACGAAACTGAAAACTCGCCAATAGTACTTCCGGCATTTCCCGGTACAGCAAATCCAGCAACAGGGTAGCCATTAGCGGCCCCTGCACCACCAACCCCGCATAGCCCTCACCCCCTGTGGCGTAGTCGCGGTCGTAGTGAATGCGATGGCTGTTAAAGGTCAGTGCAGAATAGCGAAACAGCAATACCGGATCGGGAGTAATCTGCCTCGACCACTGTGCCTCAGCCGGAGCTGGCTTTGCAGGGAGCATTGTACTTGTTGTGGCTGCCTCTCTGTATACCAGATTTTGCTGCTCTCGTATCGCCAGGCATTGGCCGCTAAATATTTCGTGCTCCAGGGTTACAAAAACCAATTGTCCACTGGCTCCCTGTTTCAGACTGATGTCCTTTATAGTCGAGATGCGCGTTATCTCGTCTCCTACCCGCAGCGGGGATTCAAAATCCAGGACGCTGCCTGCCCACATCCGCCTCGGCAGTGGAACCGGCGGAAGAAAGCCGCCTCGCTTGGCATGGCCATCGACATCTATCTCAGATGCAGCAGGCGTGGCCAAAAAATAAAGCCAGTGCCACAGTGGCGGCAGAATCTCCCCTGTCCGCGCTCTGGGCCTGGCATAATCCATAGCCGCAGAAAACCCGGCAACAGGCATCTCGGTCACCCTGTCGCAGCGAGTTTCCTGTTTGCCGACCCAGGACTGAAGGGCGGATATGGCCACTTTTGTCATTGTAAAAGCCTCGACTGTCGGTAGGTTTTACTCAAATTCCCGGCGAATGCTATCGGAATGCTGGCCCAGTGAAGGTACTGCCCCCAGTTTCAGCTCGGCCCCGGCTACGACTACCGGTGGCGCGACCAGGTCAACAGACCCCGAAGCGGTATCGACCGGTGTTCGCCTCAATTGCTGATGCCGGGACAGGTCGGCAATTGAATTCACC
>JABHWT010000245.1 GCA_018657645.1 Halieaceae bacterium
CGGCATCGGCATCGGCATCGAGATCGGCACTGATGGGAAGTGGAATCGTGGATGCCTCGACTGCAGGCACGCCTCGATTATTGAGTTCACAGGCCACGACTTCACCGCGTAATTCAAAATTTTTGCTGCTGAGCTCAAAAAGGGTGTTGATGGCTTCGTCCTGGTGTTTTGCAATCATAACAGTGCGTCCGTCGCTGCCGTCAACCCAGCATTTTTTCTTGCCCCAGTAGTGTCCGAGTTGGTTTCGTATTACGAATACCTTAGTCATAGCCCTGCAGATTCCCTCAATGCGCCAGATGCGCAGTGTAAGCATTTGCGCGGGTGGGCGCCACTGATAATGTGGGGCTCAAACAGCTGAAGATCAACCGGTGAGTAAATCCTTTGCCTGGTTAATCTTCGCCGCCAGATAGTCGTTGCCACCGCGGTCCGGGTGCAGTTTTTGCATCAGTTTCCGATGGGCGGAAACGATGTCTTCGGTGCTGGCGTTCTCTCCGAGCCCCAATACCAGCAAGGCTTCTTTGCGGCTCATGGCAGCATTGACATTGACCTGTGTTTGGCCCTGATCGAAACTCCCGTCGCCGCTAAATCTACGCGCGAGATAGCTATCCAGCAATTGTAGTGATTCGGCATCCTCGTCGCGGCAGTAGGCCAGTAGCTCTGTCAGTTGTTGTTTGTCCATATCCGCTAGATCACAGCCCTGATATTGGCCTTGTAAAACCTCGCCTTGCAAATCGCCATTGTCGTGGTTCAGGTGCATTCGCAAAACTGTGGTTTCAACAGTTGAAGACTGACCCGGAGCCGGTTTACCCTGGCTTCGCAGTGAGGCCAGCATGGGAAACAGTCGGAGCAGCGTGGGCAGTGTTTGCCTGACCGCTACCAGCAATCCCGTGAGTGCGGCACCAATCCAGTGCATTCGACCGGTGACAGTCAAACCGATCACTACGATGACTGCCACGCCCAGGCCCAGCTTCATGTACTCTGACTTGCGTTTGTTTGGTGGTGCCGCCTGTACCCGCTGGAACAGAATGTAAAGCACAACGGCAACGGCCAGTATTAAAATGAGTCTTGGCACAAGTGGTTCCTATCGGTTGAGCTGTTGGAGCAGTAGTTTAGCACTTTTACTTTTGCTGTCCTGCAGTGCTTTGATGCCTCCCGCGGCATAGCGCGCCACGGCGCCCAGTAAGGTCGCCAGCGCACTGGCGCTTTGCGTGTCGAAGCGGGCGTAGGCACCACCACTGAGCTTTGCCAGACTACGAAAGGTGCGCTCAACTTCAGGTATGCCGCCCTCCTGAAAAAGGAAAAGAGGCAGCTTCAGTATCCCGCACTGGCCTGCAAGGTCGCACAGCTTGTCGGAGCTTTCCTCTACGGCATCGCCGATGAAAACCACTGCCCGAATCGATGTTTCACGGTGCTCGGCCAGGGCGTGATCAAGCACGCGGCGAATCTGGGTGTGTCCACCCTCGCAGTGAACCTGGGACATTTGCAGGGCCAATTGTTCGGCATCAGTGAGCCAGCGACTGGCAGAAAACTCAAGAAATCCCCTGAAGTAGACTAGCTGGACGGCCAAAGGGCCTATTTCGTGGGTGGCCCGAAACATCTCCTGTTGCAAGTGCATGGCACTGTTCCAGGTTGGCTGCCGACTGGCGGTGGCGTCGATAGCGAACAGCAGCCGCGGTTGCCTCTCCACGAAAGTGGCGATAGTTTTGCTCTGCTGAAGGAAACGCTGGATTTCCTGGGATGAACTGCGCCGCGCGGGTGGTTTGGCCATGGTCTGCTAGTGATTATAGGAACAAAGTCTGGCTCTACTTCTCCAGTTTGCCGATTTCCTCGAGCTCTGCAAGGTAGTGGCGCCGCTCGGCCAGTTCGGCAATGGCCTCTAGCAACTCGGATTCACTGATGTGCGATTTGTGGCTTGTGGTGCTCACTAGCTCCCAGAGTTTGCGACTGCAAAGCTCCTGAGGGTTTATTTTATTGCGAGTTATTGTCATATCGTCCAACTAATCAGGTGTTTCTACAGTATTGGTAGCGGGTATGGCGCCTGCCTTGTCCGCGTTACCTGTTCGTATTATAGAGTGCGAAACGGTCTAGCTTACACTGATGACTGCTGAAAAGGAAAGGGCTGGCCTTTTTCAAACTCAGGTCCCTTCAAATTCGGAGACTCTCCAGGGCGCCAGCGTGGAAGTCGAAATTTGGCAATATGCTTGATTTCTGGTGGGGTGTCGAAGGCAATACGAGTGTCCTCCATTGTAATCATCTGGATGCGTAATTCGTTGACGCCAAATTGTGCCAGACCGTAGCCATTGGCAGTTGTGTCCACGTACTTCAGTCCGGGATTGCATTGACTGGGGCCCAGCCAGCGGGCTATGGCGTCGAATCCGGTGTTGGAATAGACATAGGATGCCAGGACGCCGTGCAACATAGTCATATTCCACACGGGTATTTCAGCGCCCTCCAACTTCTTATAAACCAGCGGCTGAAACGAAGGACTGCCTTTGCGAGCTATAGCGGCAATATTATCAAAAAATGGGGTCGAGCTGATTCCAGCACAACTAAAATCTACTGCAGCGGGTTCTGTGGTGGCATGTGGAGCCATTGATCTTAGAGTCCCGGCGCCGTGCATATGATGATCACCTGATAGAGAAACAACTCCGGTAATCCCACTCTTGGTCAACTCATCCATTAGCAAGTTTCTCTCTGATGGATAACCTGCCCAGGGGTCGATGGTCAGTATACTGTCTTCATAGTCGGTGAAGGGTAGAGAAGATAAATCCAGGCGCATGGGGATCAGTGGCAGGGAATTTCCCCACAGCTTCCAATGGGCCTCGGATGACCTGAGTGTGTCGAGAAACCAACCTCGCTGGGTGTCGCCCAGGCAGGTGCCAGGTGCGCGATTCCTGTTTGGGTTGGGGGTTGAATTGTCGCCATAGGGTAATACCTCGGGAGGATTACCACCGTTGTAGTCGCGACCCCCATCGGCGATGTCCACCAGTGTCACTGTATTCATCGGTAATCCCAGGGCGTCCGCCAGACCGTCTGGGAGACAGGGCGGCGAGCGATAGCTGCGCGAATCGGTGAGCACAACATCCAGAAACTTACCCCAACCGAGTTTGCGATATATACACAAGCTATCGCGTGCGGAACTGTTGGCTTGGGCGTCAGTGCCTGTCAGGTCGGCGGGTTGAAAGTCGTGGGCTGGTTGATTATTCAGTTGTTGCAGGACAGAGGGGATATACTCAAACCAGGCTTGATTCGCACTCTGTTTACGCCTGGGCTCCAGCGTCGGCTCCTCGCCATAGGTGCTGTAGCTCTGGAAATTGTCGTTGCAAAACTCGTGATCGTCCCAGATGCTGATGAACGGCCATCGAGCACGCGCCGTTTGCAGCCAGGGGTCGGTCAGATAGGTCTTGTACAGGTGGCGATAGTCTGACAGGGAAACCGCGTGACGATTTTCTGCCGTTTTCACGCCCTGTGGAAACTCCGGTACATAGCGAGGTTGCGGCTTGTCATCGAAGCCTTTGTTCCAACTGCGCTCGTAAATAAAATCGCCCAGAAACAATACAAACTGGATTTTGTCAGCGTCCTCCGCGGCGGAATCGTCCTCCAGCATCCTGGCCCAGGAACCGTAGTACCCCTGCTCAAAACTCTGGCAACTGGCAAATGCAAGACAGACTCTCTGTTCCTGGTCTGGAGCGGGAGCGGTTCGGGTTCGACCGGGCCGGGACTGAGAATCTCCGGGTCCCAGAAACCGGTAGAAATAGGCCGTGTCAGCCGTAAGACCATCGACATATGCGCGTACGGTATAATCGCTGCTTTGGTCGGTGCTAAGCAAAGATTCCAGCAAAATATCGGAGAAATCCGGCGCAGTGCTTA
>JABHWT010000378.1 GCA_018657645.1 Halieaceae bacterium
AGAGGAAGACAAGGGCTTCGATGTCAACCTTCTACGCGCAGGACAGCAATTCATGGCCCGGGAAAGTTCGCAGCAGGGGGTGGCCGACAAACACTATCTGAAGCACTCAACCCTCCGTTTTCTCACCGAGGTTTGTATTGCCAGTCAGGCCCGATCTATCGCTGCCACTGCGCAGTCTTTTGTCGGTAAGGCACTGCGGGCATTGAGCGAACGACCCGATTCGGTGCAACTGCTTGGATTCGATCAGGGTAGGAATTTCGCCCCGAGAAAGCTCGCCACGGGGCGCCATATCCTCGATGTTTACAAGGGAGTGTTCCTGATTCGGATTGGCCATTATGGCGCCGGTTTTTTCGCCTACGTGCAGTACGCGCTGAACCAGATACAGTACTGCGAGCGACACGAGCTACTCCCTGTGGTTCATTACAATGATGCTCACTCCAATCATTTCTTCGACCGGCAAGTTGGAGAGGACATGTGGGACTACTACTTTGAACCGGTTGCTGGCTACACCAAGGGCGACATCGATAGACTGGTTGCTGACGAGGGCGACCCACTCAGCGACCAGCACATACACCAAATGTCTGACGCGCAAATTATGGACCTTTGTCAGTTCGATCCAGATTCAATTTTTCACTATACCTATGGTTACTGGCGAGAAAATCCTCCGCCTGACCACGCTATCTGGTATGCAGCCATGCGCAGTAAAGGTCATCGGTACGTAGCCAGGTATATCAAGGTTAAAGAGTCCATTCTGGCAGAGGCAGAGGAGTTTTTTGTCCGCCAGTTGCAAGGGCATAGCGTGCTTGGAGTGCATATCAGAGGTACCGACATGCGCTATGCACCGCCGGTACCGCTGGAGCGTTTCATTGAAGAAATTGATCGTCAATTGGATCTGGGATTTGACAAGATATTCGTAGCAACCGATCAAAGCCAGTACATCGAGATATTGAAACAACGCTACAACGACCGCCTTGTATACTTCGACTGCCTACGATCGACGGATGCAAACAATCCGATGTGGCTGGCAGGTCGCTCGCCGGCGCAACAGGGCAAGGAGGTCCTCATGGATGCGCTGCTGCTTTCACGCTGCGCCTATATGCTTAAAAGCCCTTCAGCGGTATCGGAATTTGCGCACTACTTCCGACCTATGCTCAGGTCTCTTGACCTCAATCACCACCGGCTCAAGTTCGGAAACCGGGATTACGCCATGCCAGGGCTCGGGTACGGTAATTATCCGAATGCCTGGGATGCGGTGGGAGTGGAGAGCGTAAACGCCATTGGATCGCCCAGTCAGCAACCGTGGACGACGCCTGCGGTGAGCTTTCTCGCCCCCTGAGCCTGACGCTGGGAATGGCTCAATCGCGGACCCTGTTTTGCCTTCAGGGAAGCTCTCTTATGCCAAAAATCTGCGCCCAGCGTTGGGCCACATTCGGATGCATGTCCGCCAGGGCCACATCGTACTCCTTGTAGCAGCGAGCACCGCTGGTACGATGAACCGCTGCTATCGGCACCCGCTGGGCACTCTGGTGGCTTTTTCGCACACCACCTGGCTCGGTGGCATACAGGTTCATCCCCTCGCGCTCAAACTTCCACAATGGCGGTGCATTGTAGCTGATTGGCAATAGCGTAAACGACTCGGGATGGTCGCAGGCAAACCGGTTCAGAGCGAGTGCATCCGCACCCCAACAGCTTTTGGCATGTCCATCCTCAATGAGTGACTCCAGTAAATTCGCAAAGTGCATCCACAGGTGCGGAGCGGCAATGATCATGCCGGCCTGAAGTGGCTCCCCAAAAGCCAGTTTCACCTCCTTCAGAAGTTGATCGACTTCTGCATGCCTTGCCCGAGGCGAACAGGTGTAATAGTAATCGCAACTGAATACATCAATGGCCGCCCCCAGTCGACCCGACCGTAGCGCTGGATTGGAGAACAACGCATTGATGGTTCGATTGAACCAGATGTCAGCATCGAAATGCGCCACCAGCGCAGGAATAGAGGGATCAAAGTAGCTGGCCAGGCTCAGGTAACGATCGAGCACCTGAATGCGGTTGTTCAGTGCCGGTAGACAGACAACCCTCTGCTCCTCCAGTATTTCGCGCTGTTGTATGGTTAATCCATAGTCGATGACTGCGATACTACCTGTGAAGCCGGCAACATCCCGCAATGAGCCCACAAACATAGCCAGCCATGGCCAGAATTTCTCATCGGAACTGGTGACAATCCAGCGCTCGAAGCTATCCATTGGTTAGTTCGCTATCAGCGGCCGCACCTGTGGCCCTCGCGTACTCACTATGCCGACCCCTGGCCCAGTCGGATCCCCGAATCTCCGGCTTCCCTCTGTCTAGCATCAGTAGCTGCAAACTGCATGTCTGCGGCTTGGGTATAGGCTTTCAGGGTACGTTCAAGTTGGCGCGCCAGGGGGTACTCCTCCCGAACGACCTGTGCAGCCGCCGTGGTCAGGCTGTTTGCAAGGCATGAATTATCGAGGATTTCCAGTTGAGCTCTGGCGAGCAGATTTACATCCGGGCCACGGGTGCCGTTCAGCTCCTCACAGGGTACGAGCAAAGCCGTTTCACGATCGGTCAGAATCTCCCGGAAACAGGGAAGATCAGAGGCAACGATAGGGATACCGTTGCGCATCGCCTCCAACACAACATAGGGGCAACCTTCGAAAAGAGAGGGTACAACGAGGCAGTCTGCCGCCCGGTAATACGCTATGACATCCCGATGCGGAATCTCCCCCACAAAATGAACATGATCCCGGAAACCGCCCTGTTGCAGAACCTGTTCATACTGCGGTCGCATCATGTGACTCGCCACGTGGTCCCCGGCAATGATCCAGCGAGTGTCCGGCCTTGACTTTCTAACCATAAAGCTCGAAGCCAGCAGAAACTCGACGCCTTTTTGTGGCGCCAGCCTTCCCATGAACAACACCAGAGGCTCTTTTTGCGGCGCAAATTCCTGACGCAAAAAGTTGCTCTTTATCGGACGGGGCATTTCCGGGGAATCAGCGGTTACCCCATTGGGTATTACCTCTATGCGGGGAGTTTTCCCGGGCGCAGCTAGAGCGCGGATTTTCTTAGCCATGTCCCGACTGACCGTAATAATCGCATCGGGGCTGCTGCAAAGTTCCTTTTCAAGCTGCACCTGGCCGGCATGAACAGGCAGATTGCCAGGCAAGCCCACTGCCTGCCTCTGCAACTCGGTAAGCGTGTGAATAGTCGCAAGATGCGGGCAACCCAGCTTCTCCGAAAGAAGTGAAGCCGCCCGACCCGCAAGCCAGTCGTGGCTGTGAATCAGGTCAACCCGCTCGACTATATTCTGGTTGAAACTACCAATTGCGGCATCGATAAGCCGCATTTTCTGCTCAAACCAGTTACCACCGGGCACCGCATGCGAATGGGAAACCCGTTGCTGGCCATACCATTGTTCAATCACCGGATTTGTGACTGACAGTGCGATCGAGGTGACTCTATGCCCGTTCTGGACAAGGCGTTTGTTCAGCGCCTCTACATGAAGGGTAACGCCGTTACTCGAGAAGTGAGGCGAGATCGAAAGAATATGCAACGGCAGTTTGTCCTTCAGTCGGTGTGAAGCCCGGTGAGTTCTGATACAAGATACCGCCTCTACTCGATACTGACAAGCTAACCACACGCATTGTTATCGGGTCCAATGCCGCCACTTCCAGGCGGTAAAGCGGGCTGGCATTGAGTTGTCAGAATATGTGATGCCGGGGCTCGGTGGGGCCGACCTTTCATCGGAGCATGCCTACCACATCGCCGACGCACTGAACCAGATTAACGCGGATTTTATCCGGCTGAGAACAATCGCTCTTTCAATTGGGGCGGCGCCTGGGGCACTTCAACGCCCTCACTGATCTGGAGTCCGGTGGACAGAGACAGGGCGTAGAGTCTATTTACGAGAGGCTCCACGTGACACCGGAGAATATTGACAGGATCGTTGAAACACATATGCGCAAGGCCATCTAGTGTCCTGTCCGGCTAACTAGTATCCATCCAGAAACGCTACTTTTTCACCAGACATGGGAGACGGCTGTAACTGTTAGCTGTTTTGGACACCATCGCCCGGCCTTCGGCTTCCCTCGCTACAGCCAGTTTTCAAGGGCCCGCCTAGACGCGCGTCCCTGCGCGGCAAGGCTTTCCGGCACATCCATGTGCCTCCAACCCCAGAAAACAGGCCTCCGCTTGGCGAGCTCAAAGGTGTCCAAAACAGCTAACAGTTACAGCCTCCCGGTAGAGCTTAGTAGTTTTCGGGGGCCGGACATCCGGATGCCCACTAATCAGCTAATTCCACTCCAGATGAAATCTTAACAGGCCAAAATCCGACCTTGTTATCACCATCCAAACAATCCGGATGGTAATGAGTATTAACTGCTTTTTGTACATCACCGATGCAGTTGTTTTCAACCAGCGCGATGATACATCCACCAAACCCAGCGCCGGTAAGCCTGGCACCAGCTGCCCCTCTTACATTGGATACAATGTCCACCAGCAGGTCGAGTTCTTCACAGGACACCTGAAAGTCGTCTTTTAGACTCTGATGGGACAGCGTCAGCTGATCGCCAATGGCCTGAACATCGCCCTCCTGCAGGGCTCTGGCTGTGATTTCGACGCGCCGATTTTCGGTAACAACATGCCGCACCCTCCTGTATAGCAACGGATCACACCGGGGCTTTATCTTCGATAAATCGTCACAGGAAATATCTGCCAGGTTTTTTATTTCTCTGGAAGGAAGGGCCTTCTGTGCTGCCACAAGCCCCCTGTCACACTGCGTTCTCCTCACGTTGTACTCGGAGTTGACCAGGGTCCGCCTCTTACACGAATCGACTACCAACCAGGAATGATACGGTGTATTGACTTTAATAGCCTCTGCCGTGAGATCGGTACAGTTGATTTTGAGCGCATGTCCTGCCTCTGCCATCGTTATTATGTATTGGTCCATGATGCCGCAACTGACGCCAACAAAGTTATTCTCGGCTCTCTGGGCCAGTAGAGCGGTTTCTCTGTTGTCCATTTCAAACCCGTACAGTCCCTGTAGTGCCTTGCAGGTGGCCACTTCAATTGCGGCAGATGACGAGAGTCCCGCGCCAATGGGCACATCACCTGCTACGACGAACTGAAATCCGCCGGTATGAAAACCCGCAATTTGAAGTTCAGACAGTACGCCCAGAACATAGCGCAGCCAACCCGATGGGTGCCCAGGATCAAACTCTCCCGCCTGGAATGAGATTTTGTCATTATAGTCAAGTGAAAAGCCCTCAACCTGGTCACCAGTTGTTTTCCTCGCTGCAAACATGATTGCTTTATCGATAGCGACGGGAAGCACCAGACCGCCGGAATAATCCGTGTGCTCTCCTATGATATTGACGCGGCCCGGCGCGCGAGCAATAACGTCGGGGTCGCCGCCGAACTGATCTGTGAACATCTGCTTTATCGTCCGCGTATTAGCGCTCATGTGCCCTGACTTGTTTTGCCGTTTAAATAGTGAATAGCCGACAGGTTTCTAAGCTCTACAGCCGCATCCTCAGGGAGAGACGGATTGACTATATTGCCGCCCCCGGTCTCAAACCCAGCTAGGTACTTTAGTTTATCGGGGCTGCGCAAAGGAGGGAAAAAGGCAATATGAAAATGCCAGGGAGTTCGGTCGATGCCCTCTTTACAGGGGGCATTGTAGAAAACCGTAATGTTCGGAAAAGAGATTTGAAACAGATTGTCATACCGAATAAGCATTTCGTGATATAGATTACTTAGAGACGCTATTGCACTGTCATCAAGCGACGCTATATCAGTAACGTGATTTCTCGGCACTATATACACCTCGTACTTATTCCGCGCAAAGGGCGGCACAAAGGCTACAAAGTCTCTATTACTGCAGACGACTCTCTTGTCCTGAATCAACTCCTGTTTTAACAGGTCACAGAGCATACAAGAGCCATTCTTGTGCAAATAGTCAGCCTGGTTCCGGTACATGGCTGTAGGGATACGCGGTATAAAATCCGTAGCGTATATTTGCCCATGGGGGTGCGGGTTAGAAACACCGATAGCCTCACCCTTATTCTCAAATAGCATTACATTTTCGATTTCGGAAATCGCTGACAATTCCCTAAACTGTATTTGCAGGTGGCTTACTACGCCAGCTACCTGCTGCAAACACATCTTAGCCAGAGTCAGGTTGTGCTGTGGGCTGAAACAGACCACCCGGCACAGTCCGTTTGCAGAAACGTCTGATTCGCCCACCGCAGATGTGCTGTTTTGATCATCCATGCTAAGAGAAGCAAAATCATTGTCGAAGCTAAACACATTTTTATATTCCGGGTTGGTTTCACCACCAGCCCTTTTTACGCCTGGGCATAGATAGCACGCCGACTCGAATTCGGACGTCGTTTCAACATCTGAACTTACAACGGCTCCATCCCAGGGGCGGTCACCCGTATTCGGAGCAAATAGGGACCACTCACCGAGTAGCGGATTCCAACGCTTTATGGATTTTGCTTTACCTTGCATAGTTTTCAAATTTTGAGGCACTTCGGAACAATACCATGGTACCTCAACGCCGCCCTGCACACGACGATGCTATCACCCCAGCCGGTGACATCGGGTACAATAGGTGCACTGTCCCCAAATAGAGCCAAAAAGATGTTTTCCCCTCGCCTTACTAACAATCTGTCCAAACAACAAAACCGCTTTGCCTCAATACTTGTCTCGGCGTGCCTGGGCATTTTGCTGTTGCCTCTTGCTTCACTAGCCAATAGCGCATCCTTCACCGGGTGGGTGGCAAACGATCGGGGCGAGAGGCTCGAAGGGGCCATTATTACCGCCATTGATAAAACCTTGAACAAGAAGTTCAGTGTATACAGTGACCAAAATGGCATGTACCAGCTGGATTACAGTGCGGAAAACCCCATTCAGATAAGGGCCAGATATTTTACTTACCTCGACCAAGTACAGACTGTCGAAAGTAGCAATCAAAATGTCACTGTTAACTTTGAGCTACAGTCGGCCAGCAACGACCAGGTTCGTCGACAGCTCCCTGCGCATGTTTGGGTGGAGCGTATTGCCAAGATTTCTCCTGAAATTGACCGGGAGTTTCGAATCGAGTGCATGATGTGCCATCAACAGGGAAACAATATCGCTCGTTGGCCGACAAACCATCAACAGTGGGATGATGTGTTTAACCGAATGGCCCACAAAAACGCGATGGTATCCGACGATACGCGGTCAAAAACAATCGATGCGCTTTTGGCGGCTTATAAGATAGAAAGTGATGACGATATACCGCGCATTCCTCCCATGCCTCGGGGCAAAGAAACCACCATCAGTATGACCGAGTGGGCGATGCCTGTCGGTACTTACATGCACGATATTGCGGTTGGCCCGGACGGGCTTATTTACGGTGCCAGCGCTGCAGACAATAATATATGGCGCCTGAATCCCGACACCAGTGAAAGGGAGAAGCTGGGTCACGTCAAGCCAGCGGGCAATAGTCTGGTCGGCGACAGCCTGGGCCTGCACACGGTACTAGCGGGTCCCGATGGAAAGAGCATGTGGTTCACCTATGCCCAGGGAAATATCGTATCCCGGTATGACATACTCGAAAACACCATGAAGGTCTGGAATCTCTCTTATTTCGATGGCATCTACCCCCACACCATGCGCTTCGACAACGATGGCCAGGTCTGGTTTACCGTCACCCTAACCAACCAGCTTGGCACCATAAATCCGAAGACACAGGAATTGGAAATCATAACGCTGCCCACGCGTTCCATGCTACAAACGCTTTTTTCCTGGCCACCTATAGCGGGTCTGGTAGCGCAGATCCAACGAACCACCTCCTTCTCCCTGGTTTTCGAGCGGGAAGCTCGCCCTATCGCCTACGGTATCGAGGTTACACCCGACAACAAGGTATGGTTTAGCCAGTACAACAATCGTCGTATCGGTTATTACGAAAAAGGGAAAGACGCAATCACAATGGTCGACACACCGTTTGGCGGACCGAGGCGATTCCGGGCAGATTCTCAGGGCAATCTCTGGATACCAGCCTTTACCGATGGACGAATTTACAAATATGAACCGGCTAGCGAGCAGTTCACGGGCTATGATTTACCCACAGGTGCCAGCGACAGCGTATACGCAGTCGCCGTAGACCCCCTTGATGACACCGTGTGGGGTTGCGGCTCCAACTCCGATACGATGTTGCACTTCGACCCCAAAACTGAGAAATTTACCACGTACCGATTTCCGTCATTGGTCACTTTTTGCAGAGAAATTTCCTTCGATGATGAAGGAAATGTATGGACCAGCTATTCCAACTCACCAACGACAAGCATCGAGGGCGGCACCACCACCATTGTCAAACTAAGCCCCCAAAGATAGTCAGGTTTCCACCATGAAAACAAGGCACCCAATTACGGCAGTAGCGAAATCGGTTATTCAAGGTAACTAATATGTGGAACGATCTAAGAGGTTTCCTTTGGTTACTTAAACTCGGTGCAGTGGTAAACCTCTATTTCCTGGCGAAGACCTACGCTCCGCCGCTGGTCTTTGCCGATGCGCATGTTCTTATCCCGGCACAATTGCTGTTTGCGGTGTCAGCTTTTCGGTGTTTGTTTCCTGTTCGATATGAGAATAATGTCGTATTTCACGACTCGCCCCTGTCCTCGATTTTCCTGACAAGGACCTTGGCAACCTGCTCTGAAGTCGCATTAATCTACCAACTCGCCTACCTGATCAGGTTGCTCAATAGCGACCGTATCGGCTGGGTAGATACTCTATCCTGGTGCATGGTCGCTCAAGTGGTGGTCTCCCAGGGATTTGTCTGGGGAGCGATACTCAGCGGGCGCTTGAGATTGTATTTTTATGAAGAATTGGGCTGGTGGCTCATTTATATGGCTAATACCATCGCCAGCATTTACCTCTACGCGACGGTCGACGACTTCGCCGGGCGAGATCTTTTGATTCTTCTGAACCTGCTATTTGGTGCCGTGTACTTACCGTGGCAGCTTCTGCATCTTCGGGCGTTAATCAAAGAAGCACAACTGAACGAAGCTCGGAAAACCTCTCCACCACACGTTAGTCTAGAGGCGATAAAGAGTGGTCTGCATGATTCGATCTATGCCAGGAACCCAACTTGCGATCCGCAGGCCTGGGGAGGACTCATTGGAGCTACTTGGATGACGGCCTACTGGGCTACCCTGATACCAGCCTGGGCATATTTGATTGCGTTGAAAGCCTGACTCAGGCACTTCCATTACCCGAATTACTAAAACCTAAGGTGCCCACTGCAGGCGAACACCGACGATACGGCCCGGCTGAAAGGGCGCGTTCTCATCGGCGGAGCCCAAATACTGTCTGTCCAGGATATTGTTGACATAGGCCGACACGCGCCAGGCTTTACCCCAATCCGACTGAATGCTGGCATTCCAAATCAGGGCAGAAGGCAGCGACTGTTCTCCTTCGCCAAAGTCTGATTGTGCCTCGCGGTAGCTTAGATCACTACGCAGCCCCACGGTATTCCCCTGCCAGAGGAGCATGTAACGCCAACTCGGAGGATTGAGATCTGCCAACCAATTGCCATGGCTATCCTTCCCCCGCTGCCATTGATAGCTTAGCTCGTGTGTCCAGGTACCAGTGGGCTGCCAAGTGAGATCAACTTCAAAACCCTCTATTTCTGCATCATCGAGATTACGGTAGCTGATCAGATCATCCGATACCCGGTAGCGCTCAATGTAGTTTTCAAGGTCGTTATAGTAGGTGTTGGCAGCAAAACTCAGTCCGTCAGTCTTATATTCGACTCCGATTTGTACCGCTCTGTTCTCCTCGGGGTCCAAATCGGGATTACCCAGAGTAGTGCCTCTGGGAGTAACACCATCAAAGTAGAGCTCTGTTAAACTCGGAAACCGAAAGCCGGTTCCCAATTCAGCGTTTAATGTCCAACGGTCGTTCAGACTCCAGAGACCCGCCGCACTCAGGTTGAGCCGACTATCTCTGCGACTATCGCCTTCTTGTGACTGATTAATGTGGTCGTAGCGCAGGCCACCACTTAACTGGGCGCGATCAAAGTTCCATTGCTGGTTAACAAAAACTGCGATGGTGTCCTGGTCGCCGTCTATGGGCTGCCGGTCGAAACGCTTAATGCCTCCCGCATCGCGCTCTTTGTCCTCTACCGACACATCTCTGCGACCGACCCATTCCACGCCCCATCGGCCCAGCCCACTTAGGTAGTCAAGGCTCTGGTAGAAAAGGCCCCCAAACGTGTGTGCCCGATAGGTAGTCAGGTTCGAGCGTTCATCCACACGCTCGGTGAGCGTCTCCCAGTTCTGGTAGTGGTGATAAAATCTGAGCAGCCATTGATCGTCCCCAACCAATTGCAGTCGCGCAATGCTGTGCAATTCCTCCGGGTATTCGGTAATTTGCTGTTGCGGGTAGGTAGCACTGCTCTTACCAATGTTCGATCCATAGCTGGGAAGCCAACTCAACGACAGCTGTTTGCCGCCAAAATTCTTCTGGTACTTCGCCAGCCCCGCCACCTGCTCAAAACCTGTATTGAGTGCATTCCCCTGCCCGTCGTGCGCCCGGTTGGCATGGCGATAGCTCATGACAACACCGTACCTATCCTTCTCACCCATGGCTACTGTAGCCGAGCTCTGCCGATCATCGCTCTGACTGGCAACAGAAACGCGCAGTTCCATCGGACGGGTTGTGGACAGACCAATCACACCTCCCATCGCCCCGGAGCCATAAAGCGTAGATCCGGGCCCGCGCTGCACGGTTGCCTGTTCAAGAAGATCAGGGGGAATAAAAGAAGCAGAGCTACCCGCCCTGCGATCGGTGATGATAGGAACACCGTCTACTTCCGTTCGTATTCGCCAGCGGCTGAACCCCCGCACGCTGTAACTCTGCTTCAAGCCACCCTGGCCGTTGAAACTGACTCCGGGCAATCGCTCTATCCAATCGGCGATGCTACGGTTGAGGGATACCTGCTCATTATCTGCGATAGACTGCACATTGTTTGGCACAAAAAGATCCTGCCCCAACAAATTTCGCTGAGCCGATACAGTTATCTCTTCCATTTGCGGATCTGCGTGTGCCAGCGAGATCGCGGCCATTGAAACTAAAATGGCCTGCTCCCATTTACCCATTCCCCGCTAGCCTCATGCCCGACACTATCCAATTGCCACTCTTTTTCACGTAGGGCGACTATAGCATGTGCAGTTATCGACCAGACTATTACAATGACACCGCCGCATGTCCCATGCGCAAATCCTCTGTGCGAAAATACATCTGCGCTTACCCGCGAGCTGTTGCCTGTTCTTTTTATTTCCCTGTTCTGCCTGACGACTATTGGCAGTTATTATGCTGTTATATTATAGTGGTGGTTTTCCACCCAGCGATCAGGGGTGCCGCAGTGCGCCGAGCGGGAGAGATTATGGCGCGCGGCGCTAACAGCGCGGTCGCAAAATAAGCGGGGTAATTGATTCTATGAAATGGATTATATCAGTGGTCGTCACGATCATTTTGGCTGTGGGCGCAGGCTACCAGTTCCGAGATGATATCGCTCTAATGGCTATTAGCTATATGGCCAAGAAGCGCTTGCCTGTTGGCCCGCACCAACCCATTCAATGGAGCTCCGGGCGTAGCGATCAGTCCCCTTCGGAGCGCCCCCCGAATATTATTCTCATTGTGGCAGACGACCTTGGCTGGAACGACCTGTCCTTTAATGGCGGTGGCGTGGCTAGCGGTTCAGTGCCAACTCCCAACATCAATACTATCGCCGACGAGGGAATTAGCTTCAGCAACGGCTATGCCGCCTATAGTAGCTGTGCACCGTCACGTGCTGCGCTGATGTCCGGCCGCTACCCAACCCGCTTTGGCTTTGCCTTTACGCCCACCCCGCCTGGGATGCAGAAGACCCTGGCGAGTCTGTCCGGGGATAGCCCGGAAAACACCCCTCCGATAATCACCTATTTCGACCAGACACAGGGGCAGGAGATACCCTACGAAAACATGGGTCTGCCCGGGTCAGAAGTGACTCTGGCAGAGACGCTCAAAACTGCCGGCTATCACACGGCACACATTGGTAAATGGCACCTCGGTCTAGAAAACGGTATGTCACCCCTGAGCCAGGGCTTTGATGAAAGCCTGTTAATGGCCAGCGGTCTCTACCTGCCAGAGGACGACCCCAACGTGATCAATTCCAAGCAGGATTTTGATCCTATTGATCGCTTCCTGTGGAGTGGCATGCGCTTCGCAGCATCATTTGGTGAGGGCCCTGCATTTAAGCCGGGCGGTTATCTCACCGACTACTACACCGAAGAAGCAGTGAAAGTGATCGAAAACAACAGGGACAGGCCATTCTTTTTATACCTGGCCCACTGGGCACCACATACACCGCTGCAGGCTACCCGGGCCGACTACGAGGCGCTTTCGCACATCAAGTTGCATCGGGAGCGGGTGTACGCAGCGATGATCCGTGCACTTGATCGCGGTGTCGGCCAGGTTATGCAGGCACTTAAAGACAACGGTATCGATGACAACACGCTTGTCATATTCACGTCGGACAATGGCGGGGCTGGCTACATTGGAATCAACGATGTGAACAAACCCTACCGTGGCTGGAAGCTCAACCTCTTTGAGGGGGGAATCCACGTGCCCTATTTCATGCGTTGGCCTGAAAAAATCTCCCCCGGCAGACAAAACACATCACCCGTACATCACTTTGACATCTACACTACTGCAGCTGGCGCAGCTGGCGCCACACTGCCGGGCGGGACAACACTGGACGGGGTTGACTTACTACCTTACACACGTGCGAACACACCGGCGACGCCGCCTCACGAATCCCTGTTCTGGTTGAACGGCCACTACCAGGTCATGTTAAGCAAGGGATGGAAACTGCAAAAGGCGAAACGGCCCGACAAGCTGTGGTTATTCGATTTGAACAACGATCCCACCGAGCAAACCAACCTCGCTGACCAATACCCTGGGCGAGTAGCAAAAATGCTGAAGCAACTGGCGGCCCATGAAGCGGCCCAGCCAGCTCCGGCCTGGCCAGCGCAACTGGAGTCGCCGCAGCGCATTGACAAGCACGGCGCGCAACCCTGGGACGTCGACGATGAATACGTCTATATGACTAACTAGCGTACCGCGCCACCACCGTCTACTGACAATAGCTGACCGGTGATAAATGAGGCCCGCTCCGAAAGCAGGAATACGACCGCCTCCGCTATTTCCTCCGGCTCGCCCAGGCGACTCATCACCGCCGCTTTCTCCAGGCCCTCTTTCATCCCCGGCTGCTGCTGGAAGTACTGCTCCAGCCCGGGTGTACGAATAACCCCTGGGGAGACCGCATTAATGCGGATACCCTGGCCACCGTACTCAGCTGCCGAGCTTTTGGTCAACACATTGACGCCGCTCTTGGCAGCGGCGTAAGCCGTGTTATAGGCCTGTCCCCGCAGGGATGCA